>CALKXX010000220.1 GCA_938003725.1 uncultured Sphingomonadaceae bacterium
TGGTGATGCGTAGCCAGCCAACCGAAGCTGAAAAAATGATCTTGAACCTCTCAAAATTTTATCGGACCAGCCTTTCAGGGGATCCATTGGAGGACGTTGCGCTATCGGATGAAGTGCACCTGCAAAACCTGTATCTCGATATCGAAAAGGTCCGCTTTCCCGAGCGGCTGAACACCCATATTGATATTCCGGATACACTTATGACCATGCTTGTACCGGGGCTGATTTTGCAGCCATTGGTTGAGAATGCAATCAAACACGGGGTCTCCCGATCAAAGCGGCCGGTGACCATTACGATTAGCGCGCGATCAGAGGACGACAATCTAATTCTCACCGTCGCTGATGACGGTGAAGAACCAAAAGAAGCAACCACTGAAAGCCGCATTGGTGGTATTGGCTTGGCCAATGTCAGGGACCGTTTGGAGACCCG
Source organism: uncultured Sphingomonadaceae bacterium (assembly GCA_938003725.1). Lineage (GTDB taxonomy): Bacteria > Pseudomonadota > Alphaproteobacteria > Sphingomonadales > Sphingomonadaceae > Parasphingorhabdus. The sequence continues at coordinate 431 of CALKXX010000220.1, forward strand.
TTTCGGACATGAAGCCCGTTTGCAGGTTGTTCGCCCCGACAGCGGCGGTTTTATCGCGCAGCTCACTATGCCTCTATTGGCGGATAGTTAGATATTATGGAAGAAACACCCAGCCCCTTGAAGACGTTGATCGTCGATGATGAACCATTGGCCATTGAAAGGCTGCAGCTCTTATGCGCGCGTCAGGATGATATCGACTTGATCGGGACAGCCAGCGACGGGGAAGCCGCAATTCGGATGACTCAGCAATTACAACCGGATTTGCTATTGTTGGATATTGCGATGCCCGGAAAAGATGGCCTCGACGTGGCGCGCACCTTGTCCGGTTCGGAAAATGCACCAGCCATCATCTTTGTCACCGCCTTTGACCGGTTTGCGGTCGAAGCATTTAATGTTGCAGCAATAGACTATGTCCTAAAACCGGTAGAGACCGAACGCCTCTCGCTCGCAATCTCCCGTGTCCGTCAACGCACATTGGACAATGCAGAAGGCAAAAGCGAAGACAGCCCTTGGGCCGAAGAATTCTGGGTGCCGTATAAGTCCGAATTGCGGCGCATTGCTGCATCGGAAATAGACCGTATCGAGGCGGAACGCGACTATATGCGGCTTCATTTGGGAAGCAGCAGCTATTTATTGCATCAAACCATCACCGGACTGGAAGAACGTCTCGACCCCAGCGCATTCATTCGCCTGCACCGCTCGCATCTGGTGCGGCGGGACTGGATTAGCGGATTGCGCCATGATGGCGGCGGGATTTGGATGGCTTGCCTGAAATGCGGTACGGAAATCCGCATTGGGCGCACGCACCTGGCGGAAGCGAAAAAGCTCGCGGGGCGCTAGACAGCAACGCTACGGCTTCTGCTTTCCGTTTTTTCCGCGCGAGCATCCCTGCCGCTAGAGAATAAAATCGCCTGCTTGGAGCGCCACCAGTCCATCCAGCCGGATGGCGAAGTCAGCGTTTCCATCACCATCAGTATCGCCGCTTACGAGTGTGAACGCCCCTCCCTGTTCATAACGAAGTTCTCCGGCGGTGCCCGAAAAGCTGTCGGTCCCGATAAAGGTAAACACATCATCGCCACCGCCGGTTATGGCATCTGTGCGAGACACATCGATTGTGTCTCCCTGCATCTGGCTGAAGTCGAAAATGCGGTCACTATTTACCGCGCTCGTGCCGGAATAATCACCGTCGTCAAAAATAAATTTGTCGGCATCGGCTCCACCAGTGAGGAAATCCCTGCCTGATCCGCCTATAATCGTGTCAAAACCCGCCCCTCCGTCAAGCGTGTCATTGCCTGCCTGACCCAGCAGGGCATCGACACCGTCATCGCCATTCAGGATGTCATTGAGCGCACCGCCCTGCAGGCCGTCATTGCCCTCTCCGCCATTGAGTGTATCCTGCCCGTCATCGCCAAAGAGCAGGTCGTTGCCGTTCCCGCCATTCAACGTGTCGCTATTTCCCTGACCACGAAGTGTGTCCATACCTTCGCCGCCATTTATTATGTCGTTGCCAAAACGGCCAAATATGATGTCATTATCGTTACCGCCATCAAGCGTATCAGCCGCGGCACTGCCAAATATTGTATCATTGCCGTCCAGGCCGGAAAGCGTTGCCGGTCCCACACCAGCAAAAATCATATTGTCGAGGCCATTTCCGACACCTTCCAACGCGACATTCCCGCGCAAGCGAAGGGTCTCGATTTCAGAAGGAAGAACATAGTTGATGGTTGCGCTTACCGTGTCATTGCCTTGTCCGGCCATTTCCGTAACCGCGTCTCCACCATTATCGACAAAATAGACATCATCCCCCAATCCGCCAAACAATTCATCGGCACCAGAACCGCCATTTAGCGAATCGTTTCCATCCTGTCCGAACAGTATATCGTCGCCCGTCTGGCCAAGCAGTTGGTCGTCATCGTCGCCGCCTTCCAGGCGATCAGCGCCACCGCCGCCAAATATCATATCCACGCCGGCGCCGCCGAGGAAAATATTATCCATGAAATTTCCCTGCAGGGAATCACCAAATTCCGTGCCTTCAACCCCTTCGATACTGATATATGTATCTGCGCCTTGGTCGGCAAAACTGCTTCCGGCGATATTGTTGAGATTCACCGATATAGATCCGTTGGCAAAACGATAGGACGCGATATCGACACCTTCGCCACCATCTAATGTGTCGTTACCAGTGCCGCCGTCGAGATAGTCGTTGGCGCCGCCGCCGATCAGCGTGTCGTTGCCATCAAGGCCGTAAATAGTGTCCTGATCGGTCGTGCCGGTGATCGTGGTGGATTGCCCTTGCCGATCAGTGGTTACGCCATCGTCCGTTTCGACGCTAAATGCCCCCGCATCGCGCGGGTCGAGAATTTCTGTGTAGATTTCACCATTCTGCCAGCTGAGCAGAATCCGTCCATCGCCGGTCAAATCCATGGACAGGTTGGTGATATTGCCGCCCGTGCCAGCCGCATCGGTAGACACAATTCTGGAGCCACCGTCGGGGGTATCGTCGTTATAACGGATGACGAAAAGCCGGCCCTGGGTCTCGTCAATCAGTGCGACAACAAACGAGCTGTCTTCCAATCCGATAATCTCGGCACCGTCGAAATTCAGCGATGCATTGTTGCTAATGGTGAACTCAGCGACAGATTCTGACCCGTCATTGTTGTAGATTCGGCCATTATGGTTGCCGCCTTCTCTCCACATCACGACAAAACGTCCATCGGCCAGCGCGGCGATGCGCGCGTCGGAATCGGGCAGGGCATCGGGTGCGGTGAAGTTGTTGATCAATGTGGAATTACTGCCATCGGCATTGCTGATGCGCACTTCCACGGTGCGTTCATTCACGCCGCCATTATTGTCGTTCTCAGAATAGACGGTGGCGAAATTGCCATTGGTGAGCAGCACAGTGTGCGGGTCTTCGGTATCCTCAAGGTTTGAACCGTTGGAGAAACCGTCTGCGCGCAGGATTTGTTCTGTCCCCACGACATTGGCCGCACTGACAAA
>CALKXX010000221.1 GCA_938003725.1 uncultured Sphingomonadaceae bacterium
AAATGGTGCCGCTTAGAGGACTCGAACCTCTGACCCCATCATTACGAATGATGTGCTCTACCACCTGAGCTAAAGCGGCTGACAACGACGAAACAACATTCGGCGATGCGCGGCACCGCCATTATCAGTAGCCAGACGGAATAACAAGCCTGCACGGACCGCACAATCCGACCTCCTATTTCACCTGTCCCGAACAAGTTTTAGTCTTTTTGGATGCCGATAGAAAATATCAGAAAGTTTACCAGATATTTACCATGTCAGGCGCAAAACACGGGTTGAAACAGTTGAACCTCGGTGGGGCATGCATGGAAAATCTGCGTAACAATGACGGCAATGGAGACTTTGGGGCAAGTTCAAGCCCGGATTATACCTCCTATGATGAAGATGATGCAGCGGTAGAAGCACCGCCAGCTATCGGCCAGGACGAGCGCCGGATGCATGTGCGGGCTTATAATTTTTGGGCTGGTTTGCTTGGCGAACGTCAATTCCCCAGCGTTGAAGACCTAAATCCGGAAACAGACAATGACTTCGGCCCGAACAGTGTATTGCTGGATTTCACCGATGGCGTTGAAAATCCGGCCATCCAATTTCTGGGCAAGGCTCTGCGCGAAGAATGCGAGCTGGATGATACAATTCAGAACATCGACGATGTGCCCGCGCGGTCATTGCTGTCCAGGATCACGGATCACTATCTTCAGATTATCGCCAATCAGGCGCCAATTGGTTTCGAAGCAGAATTTGTTAATCAACGCGGTATCACGATCATGTACCGCGGGATATTACTGCCCTTTTCAACCGACGATGATACGATCGATTTCATTTATGGCGTCATCAATTGGAAAGAAGTAGCCGCCGACGACATGGCACAAGTGCTGGAAGCACAAGTAGAGCAAGCCATGCGTTCTGCCCCTGCTAAAACCGAAAGCGGACCTATTTGGGCAGATGGCCCTACATCCAGCCCTATCGGAACCGAAATCGAAGAAACATCTCTGCACGGCGACCCACTGACCTTGAGTGCAGAAGACGAGATCTCGGCTATTCAACAGCCGTCCGATGAAGCCAGTCTTGCAGATTGGCTATCGGCAGCACGTAGTAGCGCAGATCACGCCGCACATTGCGAACAACGCAGCCGGACCGCTCTGTATGCAGCGGTTGGTCAGGCCTATGACTTCTTTTTAATGACCGAGGAAAATCCAACCGATTACTGCGAGCTTTTGGAAGATTCCGGCCTTGCCGTCCAAGAACGTGCGCCAATGACCCCGATCGTAAAACTCGTCTTTGGTGTGAACTATGACAAAACACGGTTGACTGAATATGCCTCCGCTCTGCGTTTTGCGCAAAAAGCGGGTATCGGGAAAGGCGCATTTGCGTCCTATCTTGAAAATCATGACGGCGGGCTGAAGGCAATTGTATATGCCGAGCGTGAAGCGCGTAATCCCAAATCAAATATGCCTGTCGCAAATGATGGCAATGATGAGATTCTTGAGCGGCTGCGCGCCGCCCCTGCTCGCCAATTGTCCGAAATCGAAACCGGCGATGCCGAGTTTGTGGTTCTGGTTGCGCGGCGGGACGAACATGGACAATTGAACATCGTCGCACCGGTTGCTGGCGATACAAAGTTGACCAACAAAATATTGCAAAGCGCAAATATCTAACGGCTGCCCACAATCTAGGTCCTGACCCTAGTTTCATATGTAACCAAAATGACGCACCTGTCAGAAAATTGACACTCTGCATCCACAGCGGTGATGGAACGCTCTTGAGCAACATCGAAATTAGGACCATAACGCCATGCATGCGGACGGTTATTTTACCCGTTCAGATCCATGCGGAGGGGTTATGGCTGCTAGTCGCGCTACAAAAGGCAAGTCGGAAAATGATTTGCGATCAAACAACAAGTTTCGAGCAAAACTAGCCCTAGCATTCAAGGAAAGTGCCCTGCCCGGAGAGAATATCGGGTTTGGCAAAAAGGCGTTGGAGGATGCCGCAACATTCGCTCTGCAATGCGGCGCACAAAGAAGCGGCGCGGAGGCAAATTTATTGCTCGAAAGCGTGATTGGGGCGGACAAACGGCGTCACCTGCGCCTGGCCATATTCAATAAAGACATGCCGTTCCTGGTGGATTCTGTCTGTGCTACGATCGCGGGATTTGGCCTGAATATCGAGCGATTGATCCACCCGGTCATCGGCGTAAAGCGCGACCAAAATGGTATGCTGACAGATATACTCGATGAAAATACCAGCGGTGAGAAACTGGAATCGGTCATCTATGTGGAATTGGAACGGACCGATGCAAAAGTTCGGCGCGTCCTGGAAAAGACTCTACTCGCCAATCTAAAAGACGTTGAGGCAGCCGTTTCTGACTGGCTCAAATTGCAAATTGCTCTGGGCGAAGATGCCGACGCCCTTCCCGAAAGCGAAGGCACTGCATTGCTCCGATGGTTTCTGGATAGAAATTTTACGTTGCTGGCGCATGAGAAGATCAACCTCGACGGGAAACGCAGCGACATGCTCGGTACGTCCCGGATGCGCAAAATCCCCGCGCTCTCAACCGAAAGCCAGAAACGTGCGATGGAATGGTTCCGCAAAGGCGGTCAGGCACCCTTGGTCGTCAAATCAAATCAAAGCTCGACCGTTCATCGCCATGTTTTGATGGACCTGATCATCGTTCCCGTGCGCACTGATGAGAAGTTGACCGGTCTTTCGATAACCGCAGGCCTCTGGACGAGCGCGGCGCTCGCCGCACCGCCGGAAAAAATACCTTTGCTGCGGACCCAGATGACGCAACTTTTCGACAAGTTTGAATTTGCTGCATCTGGACATGCGGGTAAGTCATTGGCGCATTCTCTGGCTTCGCTGCCCCATGATTTGATCGTAACCTTTCCGCAGGAAGAGCTTGAAAAACTATCGCTGATCTCGATGTCGCTGATTGATCGGCCACGGCCTAAATTGCACAGTGTCATCTCTCCGCTCGCGCGGCACTTATTCGCATTTGTCTGGTTGCCCCGGGAACAGTTATCGACCGCACGCCGCAGGAATATCGAATCCATGTTGACCGAGGCGACCGGTGCCAAAATTTTGAGCTGGTCCAACACATTGGGCGAAGGCGGGATATCCTCGCTGCGCTATACCCTTGATATGGGGCAAGACGGCAAGGTCCCCGACCCCGATGTACTGGACCGCAAGCTTGAAAATATGGTTCGCGGCTGGCGGCCAGAAGTCGAAAGCCATTTGGCCGAACTGGGTCATGGAAACCGTGCAGGGGTTTTGGCACAGCGCTATGCCGATTGTTTCCCCGGCACCTATCGCTCCACCTATGGCGCGGAAGAAGCGGCGAATGACATATTGCGACTGTTCGGCTTGGAACGGGGCGGCGAGAAATCAACCAGACTCTATCACCTGGCCAGCGACCCGGACGATTTACTGCGCCTTAAAATCTATCATCTTGGTGGTGCACTGCCTCTCTCTGACGCGGTACCAACTCTGGAGAATTTCGGATTTTCGGTGCTGGAAGAAGTGCCAACCCCGCTTGATGACGGAAGACTGGGCTATATCCATGACTTTCTTCTCAAACTGCGCGCACCCGATCAACGCGAGGGATTGATCGCACGCGCCGAAGAAATTCAGCATGCGATTACGGATGTTTTGGAGGGCAATGCAGAGAATGACAGCTTTAACCAGCTGATCACGGCCACCGGCATTGATGCCCGTTCGACAATATGGATCCGCGCATGGTTCCGCTACTTGCGCCAAACTGGCCTCAGCTATGGGTTGATTACGGTGGTTGAGGCCCTGACCGAAGCCAGTATCGTAACACGGGCAATGATTGATTTGTTCCGTGTAATGCATGATCCGGACCATGAAGAAGACCGAGAACAAGCTGCAAAAGAAACGGTTGTTGGAATAGAAAACGCCTTGGTCAATGTGCATTCGATAGATGATGATCGGATATTGCGGTTATTTCGTGCCGTCATTGAATCCATATTGCGGACCAATGCTTTTGCTGAAAACGCAAACGCCCTCGCTTTCAAAATTGAAAGCGCCGCCATTCCCGAACTGCCGGATCCTGTGCCGTGGCGAGAGATTTTTGTATATAGCCCGCGGGTAGAAGGCATCCATCTACGCGCCGGACCAGTCGCGCGGGGCGGGTTGCGCTGGTCCGACCGACGCGACGATTTCCGCACGGAAATACTTGGCCTGATGAAAGCACAGCGCGTCAAAAACGCAGTGATCGTGCCAACGGGTGCCAAAGGTGGCTTTTTTGCAAAGCAATTGCCGCCGGGCGATGACCGGGATGCCTTTATTGCCGAAGGAATAGAAGCTTATAAGATATTTATTGGCGCGCTTTTGTCGATTACCGACAATATTGTAGACGGCCGGATTGTTCCGCCAACCAAGGTCGTACGCCATGATGCCGATGACCCCTATTTCGTAGTCGCTGCCGATAAGGGAACAGCAAGTTTTTCGGATATCGCCAATGGTATCGCGATCGAGCAAGGTTTCTGGCTGGGCGATGCGTTCGCCAGCGGCGGCAGCAACGGATATGATCACAAGGTCATGGGCATAACCGCACGCGGTGCATGGGTTTCGGTGCAGCGGCATTTTGCCGAGATGGGAACGGACGTTCAAAATGACCCGGTATCGGTCGTCGGTGTCGGAGATATGTCAGGTGACGTATTCGGCAATGGCATGTTGCTGTCAAAATCACTGCGCCTCGTCGCTGCCTTTGATCATCGCCATATATTTATCGACCCGGATCCGGATCCAGCGAAGAGCTGGGCCGAACGCAAACGCCTTTTCGGTCTGCCGCGCTCCAGTTGGGAAGACTATGACAAAGCGCTTATCTCTAAAGGTGGCGCGGTCTTTTCTCGCCAATCGAAAAAAATTAACCTGACGCCCGAAATCGCCACATTGCTGGACCTGACCGACGAAACGGAAACAACGCCTTCAAAGTTAATTTCCGCAATTTTGGCGAGCAACGCCGACCTGTTATGGTTTGGCGGTATCGGTACCTATATCAAGGCCGCTTCGGAAAATCATGTCGAGGTCGGTGATCCTGCAAATGACAAGATACGCATCAATGCCGAACAGCTGCAGGTCAAAGTTATTGGCGAAGGCGCAAATTTGGGGATCACTCAGGCCGCCCGCATAGCCTTTGCGGACCACGGCGGACGGATCAATACCGACTTTATCGATAATAGCGCCGGCGTGGATTGTTCGGACAACGAAGTGAATATCAAAATTGCTCTGAACGCGGCGGCGGCGAATGGGAAATTGAAGCCCGATGCCCGCAACATATTATTGAAAGATATGACGGCGGATGTTGCCGACCTGGTGCTCGAAGACAACCGTCTACAGGCATTGAGCTTGTCAATTGCAGAAATGGGCGGCCGGAAAACCCTGCCTTCTTACATCCGGCTTATTGAGCAGTTTGAGGAAGGTGGGCAGTTGAACCGGGTGATCGAAGGGCTAGCGAATAACGAAGAGCTTGGCCGCCGTGCTCAGGATAATAAAGGCCTTTTCCGCCCGGAACTCGCGGTGCTTATTTCGACAGCGAAACTGGCGTTGCAAGACGCAATTGAAAATAGCAATTTGAGCAGTGACGCGGGATTGAATGAAGATTTGCTAGAATCTTTTCCCGCCGCCATCCGCAAAAAGCACCCGCAAGCCATTTTGGATCATCAATTGCGCAAAGAAATCATTGCCACCAAATTGGCGAACCGGATGATCAACCGGATGGGATTGATTGATCCGTTCGAACTGGCCGATGAAGAAGGATGTTCGCTGGGCGAAGTCGCGCGCGCTTTTGTTATCGCGGAACGCCTGTTCGGGGCCAGTGCGATTTGGGAAACGCTTGATACAGCCGACGTGAATGAAGACATTCGGTTGTTGCTTTTTGACAGGCTTGCGTACGTGCTGCGCTCTCATATGGCGGACCTTATGCGCATAGGTGTGCTGGACGGAGAGATTGACGAGACGGTTAACATGCTCGCACCAGGCGTAAAGGCACTGGACGACCAAGCGGATGCGCTCATTACTGCCGAGGGTCAGTTGCAGGCTGCGAAATACACAAAACGCCTTGTGGAATCCGGCGCAACCAACGAAATTGCCGAGACATTAGCCAATCTTTATAAAAATGACGGCGCAGCGGGTATCGCACATTTGGCCCATCAACGTGATATTAAGGCCATTGATGTTGCCGTTGCGTTTACGCGGGTGGGCAGCTTGTTAGGCCTTGATTGGGCACAGATGACGGCAACACGAATCAATCCTTCTGATCCTTGGGATCGTTTGCTTGTCGCGGGATTGGCGAGAGACTTTCAACAGATGCGCCTAGATTTCCTCCGCCGGGCGCGGAGCAAGGACATGGGTCAATTTGTTGACAGCTGGGCCGACAAGAACGTTGATCGCGTGGCCCATTTCAAGACTATTATGGACCGGGCCCAACAATCTGCTCGTCCCTCCATCGCCATGCTTGCACAAATTGCCGGCCAGGCACGGATCATTCTGTCTCGCTAATATCAGAGTATAATTGTCACTTATATCCAATAGCCCAAGCTGTGGAGCGTCAGACCTACTAACCCGCCGACCAAAGTGCCGTTCACGCGAATATATTGCAGGTCCCGGCCCACGGCATTCTCGACCCGGTCAGTTATGGTTTGTGCGTCCCATCCGCGAATAGTCTCTGAAACCAGCTTGACGATATTGTCGCCATAGCTTGAAACCACGCCCACGACCGCGCGGCGCGCAAAACGATTGAGTTGCCGATTGAGAATCTCATCTTTTTGCAGGCTGCCACCCAATTGCACCAGCGCATCACCAAATTGTCCCGCGAGCGCGGCGTCCGGATTTCGTGATGCTTTGAGCAACGCCTCCCGGCCATGTTCCCACATGCCGTCAATCCAGTTGGCGATGGCCGGATTTTCAAGCATTTCGAGCTTCCACTCCTCTATTCGTCGTCGCAGCTCCGCATCATTTTGCAACTCATCGGCGAGCTGTGCCAAGCTTTCAGCGGATTTTGCACGAACCGGGTGGTTGGTGTCCGTCGCCATATCTGCCAGCAGTTTATAGAGACCGTCCATGACTTCGTTCGACAACCGGTCGTCCAATCCGGTCCATTTCATCACCGTGTTCGCCCGTTCATGGACAATTGTACGGATGACATGTTCATTGGCATCGAGTGTTCGATAGGCCCATTTTATGGTGGAATCTATCAGTGGACCATGGCGATTTTCCGACATTACCGCTTCCAAAATCTGCCCCATTGGGGTTGCGATATCAAGCTGGGTAGCCTGTTTTTTGACCGCACCTTTAAACATGCTGCCAAGCCGGTCCTGATCGAGTGATCCGATAATATCAGCGAACATTCTGGATGCACCAAATCGCAGTCTTCCTTCACCTCCGCTTGGAGATTTAAGGAAACGCCCCGCAGCGCCTGCCATATCGACACGGTACATCCGCTGTGCCACAATTTTGGAAACCAGGAAGTTATCGCGTAAGAAATTGGCAAGCGTGTCGCCGATCCGATCCTTGTTGCGCGGGATAATTGCGGTGTGCGGGATAGGAATGCCCATCGGATGCCTAAATAGCGCCGTAACCGCAAACCAGTCCGCCAATCCGCCGACCATTGCGGCTTCCGCAAAGGCCCGGACAAACCCCAATGCAGGGTGAACCGGTTCATAGCTTTTCGCAGCAAAATACACGATTGCCATCACCACCAGCATGCCGGTGGCTATGATCTTCATATCGCGACCCGCATTATTAACGCTAGTCGGCGGAGCCAATATCGCGCTTTTGCTTTGTACCGGCATTGGGGAAGAGGCTGATGTAGACGAAAGTGGCTTCACTCGGCTGGCTGAACCTCTGGCTCGGGGTCCGTGCGGCCCACCGTAGGGTCAGCAAGCAGATGTTTGCCGAAAAACTTGCCCATCTTTTTTTCCGCGTCATCGGCAAGACTGAAACCAGCAGGGATCAGCGCCAAGGTCATAATGGTTGAAACAATCAAGCCGCCAATCACGACGACGCCCATGGGTTGACGCCAAGCTGCATCACCGGAAAGGGAGAGCGCAGTCGGGACCATCCCGGCGACCATAGCGACGGTTGTCATCACGATTGGCTGTGCCCTTTTGCGTCCGGCATCGATCAGGGCTTCATATTTTGGAACACCTTTGTCGATCTCTATCAACGCGAAATCGATCAACAGAATAGAGTTTTTGCCGACAATACCGATCAGCATCAAGACACCAATAAAGACCGGCAATGACAGCGGTTGACCCGATGCCCAGATAAGCAACAATCCGCCTAGCGGGGCTATCAGCAAAGAAGACATGTTGACCAGCGGCGCGACAAAGCGCTTGTACAACAGAACCAACACGCCAAATACCAAAAGAATGCCAGAGATTAGCGCGATCGGGAAATTGTCCGTCATTTCCTTCTGAATTTCATCGGCACCCACCGGTGCGTTGGAAACACCCGCCGGCAAGTTCGCCAATATTGTATTTTTATTGATCAATGGGTCAACGTCACCCTTAAGCACATCGGGAGCCAGATCCGCTCCGATCAGGATGCGCCGTGACTGATTATAGCGCCTGATCGATGTGGGTCCGGAACCAAAGCTAATTTCGGCAACCCGGCTGAGCGGTACAGAGCCCCCGCTTGCCGTTGGAACGGGCAGGTTCTCGATCGTAGACAAGTCCCGCCGTGAGCTTTCCGGCAACATCACTCGAATCGGAATCTGGCGGTTGGATAAAGAGAATTTCGCACTATTCTGATCAATCTCTCCCAACGTCGCTATACGAATGGCTTGGCTCAGCGCAACGGTTGTAACCCCCAGCTGTGCTGCAAGATCATTGCGCGGATTGATGATAATCTCGGGGCGGCGCATATCAGCGCTAATCCGCGGTGTAACCACACCGGGTATTTTCTTCATTTGCTCGACCAAGGTGGACGCAGTGCTATCGAGCAGTTCGGGATCGGAACCCGACAACATGATCGACAGCGCGCGCCCTGTACCGCCGCCGCCGGGACCATTTAGATTTTGAAATGTCACACGTGCGTCGGGAATGCTCTTAAACTCTTCCGCCACTTCCCGCATAAAGTCTTGGTTATTTCGCTCACGATCCGGCCTGAGTGCCATGAAAATATCAGCAGTACCCTCTTCTACGTCTTGCAGCGCCACATCGGTTTCCTGCTGAGCCTCAAGAATTTTGGCGACCCGGCCGGTCACTGCTTCGGTTTGCTCCAACGTGGTTCCAGGGACCATCTCGATATCAACAATCGCAAAATCAAAATCAACATCGGGAAATAGCTGGCCCGGCAGGACAAAGAACATACCGATTGTCGCAAAAAGAGCGGTTACGCCGGTGCCGAACATCCACAGGCGATGATCGGCGAAACGCCCTGCCATTTTCTTGGCCTTGTTGCGGGACCAACCCAGATAATCGTCACTATCATGATCGCGGTTGCGGCCCATCAACGTGCCGAACAGGACCGAGATGATCCAACCGAGAAAAAAGCCGATCGGGAAAATCACGATCAATGCAAGTATGAACTGGCCAACGCCCAGGCCGGATTGTTCCGCTTCGGGGTCGCCGCCGGTGGCACTGGAAACCAGATACGCAACAGCCGCTGCCAATCCAATAACTGCCGGGAATATGTAATATTTCGGCAAGTTCGGAATATCCCGGCATCGTGCCAAAATTGATTTTGACCAGCTGCGATCAAGCGAGAAATGCAACAGATCAATATAGCGATCCATCCAGGGGCCGGATGCGTGCTCTGCTTCACCCTTCGCCTTCATGAAATAGGCCGCCACCATCGGCGAGATCATGCGCGCAACGGCCAAACTCATCAGCACCGCGACAACAACGGTTAAGCCAAAATTCTGGAAAAATTGACCCGAAATACCAGGCATCAAACCGACAGGCAGGAACACCGCTACAATAGAGAAAGTGGTCGCAACCACAGCCAAGCCAATCTCGTCCGCCGCGTCAATGGAGGCCTGATAGGCGGATTTACCCATCCGCATATGGCGCACGATATTCTCCACCTCGACAATGGCATCATCGACCAGAACCCCGGCGACCATAGCCAGCGCCAACAGACTCATTTGATTGAGTGAGAAGCCCAATAGATCCATAAACCAGAAGGCAGGAATCGCAGATAACGGGATGGCAATTGCCGAAATTACTGTAGCCCGCCAGTCGCGCAGGAACAGGAACACCACCACTACCGCTAGCAAAGCGCCTTCGACCATGGCGGCAATCGAGCTACGATATTGGGCCTTCGTATAGTCAATTATCGAGAAGACACGCTTAAATTCTATGCCTGGATTTTCTTCCTTAATCTGGTCCAAAACCACCGTGGCTGCATCATAGACCGTAACGTCAGATGCGCCTTTGGCGCGCTGGAAACCAAAAGTAACAACTTGCTTGTCGCCAATTTTGTTAAAGGATCGCTGCTCACCATAGGCATCCGAAACGTCGGCCACATCTTTCAGTTGAACGGTCCGGCCGTCGCCTAGCGCAATTTGTGTCTGGCTCAACTCAAAGGCGCTATCCGCATTCCCAAGCACACGTACAGATTGACGCGATCCACCAATCTCTGCCTGACCGCCTCCAGCATCTGTATTCACCTGCCTCAGCACGGCATTTATCTGACTAGCCGTAACACCCAAAGCCTGCATCTTTTCGGGGCTGATAATGACCCGAATTTCCCGGTCGACGCCGCCGCCACGAAACACAGCTGCCATGCCCTCCACGGCTTGCAGTCGTTTGGAGACCGTATCATCAACGAACCAGCTGAGCTGCTCCAAAGTCATATCGGTCGCTTTAACCGAGAAATACGCCAGGGCATTCCCGGCAATATCGACACGGCTGATACGTGGCTCGAGAATGCCGTCGGGCAAATCACCGCGTACTGTATCAATTGCATTTTTCACATCATTGACCGCGCGATCCGTATCCGTTCCAATCGCAAACTCAACAAAAGTACGGCTTTGGCCTTCGCTCGCCGTTGAACTGATATTTGAAACACCGTTGATAGACTGCAGAGCTGCATCGGTAATCTGGGTGATTTGAGATTCTATTTCGGAAGGCGCGGCCCCCGGCAATGAAATAACAATACGTGCGGCGGGAAACTCAATTTCCGGGTTGTCATTCACTTCCATCCGCGAAAAGCTCAGCATGCCTGCCAAGAGAAGGCCCATGAACAGGACCAACGGAACCACCGGATTTCGGATGGACCATGCCGAGATATTTTGAAGATTCATGTGCTAACTCGCCGCCGGTTCAGTTGGCGTTTCAGTTGAGGGGTCAGTTGACGGGCCGTCAGCAGAATTTTGCTTCTTTTGCGTTTCTGGACGAACGGTTTCGCCAGGATTAAGAAAGCCGCCCGCAAACAGCACCACTTGCTCTGTCCCGGCCAACCCATCCAGCACAGTGACACCATCCGGTGTAACATTGCCTGTCGTGACCGCCTGTTTGGCAACCTTATTATCTTTGCCAACTGTGAATACAAAATCACCGTCATTGTCTTGCTGAACGGCAGACTCGGGCAATATAATCGCTTCGGAAGACCCACTGATGATTTTCGCGCTCGCAAAACCGCCAGGCCTCAATGCCCGGTCATAACCCAGAGCAATTTTGGCTATTCCCTGACGTGACTGCGCGTCTATCATCGGGGACACTTGCCATACCTGGCCACTAAATACCTTGTCGGTACCCACGGGTATCACCTCGGTACGGACCCCTACCGACAAATTTGCCAGATCACTCTCGCTAAGCTGTGCCCGCAATTCCATTTCACCATTTTGCGCCAACCGGAACAACATTCCGCTGCCTTGCGTCACGGTTTGCCCGGGCTCAACGTTGCGCTCCAGAACAAAACCGCCTTTGGGCGCAACGATGTTCAATCGGCTGTTCCGCGCGCGCGCCTCGCCAAGCTGCGCCTGAGAAACACGCAACCTTGCAGCTGCGGCATCCCGAGTCGCCGTGAGGCGGTCGATGCTAGCCTTGGAAATAAATCCGCGATCAACGAGCCTGGCCGACCGATCAAGATTGGCTTGGGCCAGATTTAAATCTGCTCGAGCAACGCCGATCGACGCCTGTAAACTGGCCACTTGCTGACTTTGTACGGATTGATCAATGCTGGCCATAACCTGACCCTGACGGACCCAATCACCGGCATCCACAAATACCCTTGTAACGCGGCCGCCTTCACCGACAACCCCCACTGGAATCTCATTCCTGGCAGCAAGCGTTCCGGTCGCGTTGATGGTCCGCGTGACGGCCTGTTTCCCGGGGACTGCCACGGTTACCACCGGTGCCTGACTAACATCCTCTTCTTCTGCAGCATTGCCCGCAGCCTCTCCGCCGCCGGCCAGCATCCAATAGGCCAAGCCGCCAAGCAACACCGCCGCCACCAGCGCAACAATGATCATCAACCGACGCCGACTGCGCGCGGATTGCTCCATCTCGTTCATAGGAAGGAGATCGACATCATCACCGGATATTGTAGACTCATAGTTCATTATAAATACTCTTCAGCAGGCCAGACGCCAATCTATTGCGATGCAATATATCAGAGAATCAACAAAACACGAGGATTTCTCTACAATACACTACAATTTTATGCACTTGGTGTGTTATATCAATAAAGCAGTGAAGGCAAGCACCCACTTTTTCGTTCTGTTTTCACCATTTTTGGGTCGCGGCCAACCATAGCAGAAATAAAAAAAGGTCGGCCATCGCTGGCCGACCCGGATAACTCATGATGGTCACGTCATCGATACAAATGTTACCGAACGCGTCCGCGCTGGACCAAGTTAATAACTAACAGCAACACGACTGCACCAATAAACGCCGTGATGAGGTAGGATATCCAACCACCGCCTGGCGCTAGAAAACCCAGTTGCGCGCCTAAGAAGCTGCCAATAACGCCGCCTACAACACCCACAACAACGTTCAGAAAAATGCCCATCGAAGCATCTCGTCCCATCACCATGCTAGCCAGCCAGCCGGCGATACCGCCGATTATTATTGTTGCAATCCAACCCATATTTTCCTCCTGTGTATTTTTACTGGACCCGTCAAACTTGCGGCACCTTGACTACAGGTTTTTATACAAACGGTGCGGATTTGCCAGAAAATAGTCAAAAAAAGACCCCGGGAGTTTGGTCCCGAGGTCAAAATATAGATCTGGATAGCACGGAAATTTAGTATTTTTGTTGCCGCTCATAAAGATCGCGATAATGTTGGATACGGGTGACCCGAAGCCCCGGCATGCCGGACCGATCAACGGCCCGTTGCCATGAAGCAAATTCTTCCAGCGACAATTCATATCGATCGCAAACCTCGTCGACGGTTAGCAAACCGCCATTCACCGCCGCGACAACTTCGGCTTTACGCCGCACGACCCATCGCGTCGTCCCAGGCGCAGGCAAATCGTCAATCGTCAACGGTTCCCCAAGCGGACCGACGACCTGTGCTGGTTTTATTTTCTGGTTTTCAATCATACTACCCTCAATGCATGCCTTGCGGCGTTTCGATCCCTGTCTTGATGCTGTTACATCTTTAGACAAAGAGCTTTTCAAATACCTAAATCGCCAAGGTAAACAGCGCGTTCATATTTTAACTTCACGTCATCTTTCCTTGCTCATTCTCGCTGTCGAAATATTCCCTCAAACAACCGGATGCGAGGTCCGGTCGGAAATGCCCTCTTAAAAACGTCCTTGCTTTGACGCCTGCCGCACCTTTGGGACGGCCCTCGGCAAAAAACTGGATCCGATCTTCCATCCACTCAGCGCTGGTTGACGACATAATCGCTGCAGCACCATTTTTATGAGCCATGAAACTTTGCGCAGAAAAACTAAGTGACTGCCGTGCAATTGCATGGGCCAACATAGTGTCCGCGAGATCAGCACTATCAATCGTGTCATTACGATCAATTTGCACAAGCTCTTTATGGGGAAAGTT
>CALKXX010000222.1 GCA_938003725.1 uncultured Sphingomonadaceae bacterium
CCCGCGAACGCCGTAACGATTACGTTCGTTGGCATCACGGTCAAGTGCAAGGTCCTGAACATAGCCGTCGCGCTTATTATAGTTTCCGGCCAGGCTAAAAGCGACTGTATCACTGATGGGACCAGTAACGTCGGCCTTTGCAATAATTGCGTTGAAATTGCCGTAGGACAATTCTGCACTGCCACCAAATTCAAATTGTGGTTTCTGTGTGACGATACTGATAATACCGGCAGAAGCGTTCTTGCCGAACAAGGTAGACTGCGGACCGCGCAGAACCTCGACACGTTGCAGATTGGGAAGATCACCAATTTGTGCAGCAGAGCGAGAGCGATATACACCGTCAATGAAGACACCCACTGAAGGCTCGATACCGGCGTTGTTCGCGCCGTTACCAAATCCGCGAATGATAAAGTTGGTGTTCGCCGACGTCTGCAATTGGTTTACGCGCAGCGAAGGAACCAAAGTTTGAAGGTCCAGCAAATCGCGAACTTGCGATTCCTCAATCTGTTCCGCACTGGTCACGGAAACCGCAATTGGTGTTTCCTGCAAAGTTGTTTCGCGCTTTGACGCGGTCACGATAATGACATTGTCATCAACGACATCATCTGCGCCCTGATCTGTGGACTGTGCAAAAACTGTTGCTGGATTGGCGAGTATGCAAATACCCACGCCGCTCATCAATTTGGTTGAGATTTTACTGGTTCTACGTGCCATTACTACTATTCTCCCGTTGGCGATGACCTTGTTGATCTTCGCCGCACTATCACTATTGACCATTATTTCAATATAACCGCCTCATCTATGCGTGTTTCCCCGCATAGTGTGATATATATGTCATGGAGCTTTTTATGATTGGTTCGTTTATCTCGAGTTTGGCAGTTTTGACGATGTCTGCCCATCAACCCGCGTCGGACATAGTGGAACCTGTTAGCGCGAAGAGCGCTGTTACGGGTGAAGCCACGCCAAATATTACAATTTATCACCTGGAAGGCCGTCGATCAGAAAGAATTATCTGGCTGATGGAGGAGTTGGGCCTGCCCTATGACCTGAAATATGTACGCGGCGACCTGCGGGCCTCCATGGCGCAGGTTTATGCGCTTGGGCATGGCATGCCGATGGTACCCACGGTGGTCTATGGCGATGATATCATTGTGGAATCCGGTGCCATTATTGATACTATTTTATCCCGTCATGCCCCGGGCAAACTGGTCCCGCCAATCAACAGCCGGGCCTACCCCCACCATATTAAATGGATGCATTACGCCGAAGGTTCTCTGGCGGCCCGATTGTTCAGCGATTATCGCGCCTGGCGAGTCAATCCGCCCAAACAACGCTCCATGCTGGTGGATAGTGAAAATGTGGTGCAATATTCCGAGGATTATCTGAAAGAAAATCCATGGTTTGGTGGCCGGGAATTTTCAGCAGCCGACATCATGATGGACTGGCCGTTAAATGTCGCGTTCAAACTGAATCTGGTGGATGCAGAAAAATTCCCGAATATTCAGGCATGGCAAAAACGGATTCAAGAACGCCCGGCTTATAAAAGGATGCGGGCCATTGCGACGCCGGATGGTGTCATTGGCGCGCTTCCCCCGGTGCAGCATCCGCCATCCGATCGGCGAGCGACGACCTTGCCGAGTGCAAAACCGCAAAATTAGCGGATTTGATTGTCGAGGCAATTCTCAATCAAGCTGAAGACCGCGAATTTGCTTGAGGCTTTCTTCTCGTGACGTACCGCTAAATCCAAAAAAATGTGATTTTCCGGTTGCGCCATCTGAACCTTGGTCAAAGATAGAGAATACCAGATCGGCCAGATCTTTTGGTTTCATTCCGGCATCCGCTTTTTCGGGAGATACAGCGCGCAGCATCGGCGTATCAACAGCACCAAAGCAAAGCTCGTTCACTCTGATGTTGTGATCCGCTAGTTCTGCGGCCCATGTTTGCGTCAGGCGCCAGAGACCGAATTTCGCACAATCATATCCTGTCGAGTCGACAATATAAGAGAGATAGTGATCCTCATCCATATGTTCGGTGTTCATATTGATGATGAGCGGTGCGGATGCGTTTTTCAACAATTGTATAGAGGCCATCGTACAACAAAACGCCGCCGTCAGACAGGAATTGATGGCACCCTGAAACGCCTTCACCTGTTTGTCATATTCGCCGCCGGTCAAAGAGCTGTCATTCCAAACTGCGCTGTTGTTAACCAGCAGATCAATATGTGACGCCTGCTGTGCAATCTGGTCAAAAATTTCCCTGACCGCCTCTGAATTGCCGGCATCGGCCGTAAAATTCATGCATGTGCCGCCCGCATCCCCAACAATCGCAGCGGTTTGTGCATTGCCAGTTTCATTATGATCGATATTGAAAACGGTGCCGCCACGCTCACCCACGGCTTGCGCGATGGCCTGACCTATACCCACAGCGCCGCCGGTGATAACCGCTATTGGATTTGACATGGTTATTTCCTTCCCGTCCACCAATCCGCAATATCCAGTGGGAAACGTTCCTGACCGGTTTTCATCTCCTCACCCATGTCATCGCCAAGCGGCGCATCAATGGTTGGTTTCAGGTCACCTCCCGCTCCCGCAACTGGATCAATATATTCCAGTTTGATATCTGCGAGCACGTCGGCAAAATCATGCCCTTCATGATGATCCGACATCTGATGCCGGTAAAAGGCCCATTTGTCGTCGAATGAAAGCAGGCAATAATAGAAGTTCTTTTCCTGCCCTTTCCAATATTCGTAGCGATTGACGCCGGTCTCGGTCGCAAAGGTCTGAGCCACCATGTCGGCCATAATCGCTTCCCATTTTTCTTCTTTGCCCGGTTTGATCCGGATATGTGCGAGCAGGGTGGTCATGGCGGTCTCCTATGCCTTTGTGATATTCAAATTCAGTTTTAGCGTGCCGAGCATGATACCGGGCTGATGCAGAAAATCATTGTCGGCGCCGTAGCTGATATCATCCAGTCGGTCGAACAGGCGGTTCCACGCTATCGTCTGCTCCAACCGCGAAAGCCCGGCACCGGGACATACGCGCGGCCCGGCAGAAAAGGCCAGATGACGTGTGGCTGCCTTGCGATCGAGTTTCAATTGCTTGGCGTCTTCGAACGCGTCCGGGTCGATATTGGCTGCTCCCCATCTGAGGTGCAATGTCGAACCGGCGGGAACATCGACGCCCTGAAACCGCTCATCGCGGCTGGTGATCCGCGTCGAAAGACCCTGTGTCGGAGAGCGAAGCCGCATGCCTTCCTCGATGAAAATACGGATCAGGCTACGATCATTTTTTAGCCTTTGGAAAAGCCCCGGTCGCTCGCATATCAACTGGGCCTGTTCGGCGATCGCATATTGGGTTGTCTCTAACCCGCCAATGACCATTGCATAGACAATCCCGTTTATTTCCTCATCCGTCAGCTTACGGTCCAGTGCTTCATAACGGACTTGTGTGAGGAATGAGATCATATCGTCTTGCGGCGCGGCGCGTTTTTCCAGCGTCTTCGCGCGTACATATTCTCCAAAGCCTGACAACAACCGAAATTTCTCGCGCGTCTGTGCGTCGGTGAGTTTGTTATTGTGCCCACAGCCGTGGACATAGGACATGACCTGCGCATTGCCCCAGATTTCCAGCTGCGCAATATCTTCAAGCGGAAAGCCCAATATGGAGGCCATTGTGCGTTGCGGCAGGGGTCTGGCAAATTGTTTGATGAAATCAACGCTATCCCGATGCACCCACCCGTCGATCAAATGATCAACATGCCCGGTTATCATTTCCTCATGCCGCGAGGCTCCGGGGCCGACCCATGGATCGGTCAGTTCCTGCCGATGCGTGCGCCACAGTTCCGGCGTGGGGCGCAGCGAACAGATTGAAATTATCATAGCGTCCAGGTCAGGCATTTCTTGCGGTAATTTCCCAGCAACCTCAATCTGTTTGACGAGCAGCGAAAGTGTCGGCGGGAAACGCTCCCAGTTTTTCACGACGCGCGAAATATCTTCGTATTTGGTGAGAATATATGCGTCTTGATCGGGCGTGAGTCCCTCTCCGGGTAAGCACAAGACCGGTGCTTCGCGGTGCAGCACATCATAGGCGTTATACCATTGTTCCGGCGCTCCCGGTCCAAACAGATCAACATCCTGTGCGCTATGCGGGCATTCCGCAAATGGTGCATCATGATCGGTCAAGCTGTCCTCCTGACAATTTTCTGTTTATTTCGCCAGTTGTCTTAGCGGGATGAAAGCGCATTCTGTCCGCTAACTCCATTGGCAAATTGGAGAGGAACAGGAGAAGCAATATATGAGCCGCATAGAAAAATTGTCGCCCGAACAATGGGATCCGCGTATTCAGGCCGCTGTGCAGCCGGATGAAGCGACCGATCTAGAGCATGGGCTGACCCGGTTTTTCGCCCATTGCCCGGAACAAGCTTTGGGCCTGATGGGTTTTGGTGGAGCGCTTAAGGCCAACCGAACCTTGCCAAACCGGCTGGTAGAACTGGTGCGATTGCGGATCGCGTTCTTCAACCAATGTCGCTCTTGTATGGCGATCAGATATAGCGATGCCGTTGCGGATGGGCTTGATGACGAACTTGTCTGTTCGCTGGAAAAACCGGCGGATGCGGAAAATCTGTCGGATGCCGAAAAAGTGGCCATCCGCTATGGCGAGTTATTTGCGACCGATCACTTGGCCATTGATGACGCCCTTCACGAAGACTTGCGTACTTATTTTAGCGAGGCCCAGATTGTTGAACTGGGCATGACGGTTGCCTTTTTTGTGGGCTTTGGCCGGTTGGCCGCGACCTGGAAAATGGTCGAAGAGTTGCCAGCATCCTTTCAGAATCTGGATAAGCCCATTGCTCCTTGGGGGGAAGATTCCATTCAGGTGCGGTAGCCACCGTCACAAAATTCAACAAAAAGTACAGATATTCGAAATCATGCTTTTGCGGGGACCGCGTTTCCTGTTAGCCAGACACAATAAATTTAGGAGAGAATAATGTCCGTGGTCACTACCAACAAACTTCAGAATATCTTGGAAATCATCTCTGATAGCCCCCCGGTAAATGCTTTAGGCGCAGCGGTTCGTCAGGGGCTGGTCGATGGCATTGAACAGGCATTGTCCGATGATGAGATAGAGGCGGTGGTCATTCGTTGTGAGGGGCGGACGTTTTTCGCCGGCGCGGACATTACCGAATTTGGCAAGCCTCCTGTTGGTCCGAATCTTGGAGAAGCGATCGACCGTATGGAAGCCAGCGAAAAGCCGGTCGTCGCGGCCATTCACGGCACAGCGCTTGGCGGCGGATGTGAAGTCGCCTTGGCCTGTCACTACCGCGTGGCCGTGCCCTCGGCAAAGCTGGGCTTGCCGGAGGTAAAATTGGGCCTGATCCCCGGCGCTGCAGGAACACAGCGTCTACCGCGCGTGGTTGGTGCAGAAGCGGCATTGCCGATGGTGGTCATAGGAAACCCGATCTCGGCAAAAAAGGCGGCGGCGATTGGTTTGGTCGATAAAGTTGTCGGTGAAGACAGCTTGGCCGATGACGCCATTGCTTTTGCGCGCGCGCAAATCGGCAAACCCGTACCACGATCCTCCGCAGGAAATGCCAATCAGGATGGGGTAAAGAATCCAGCCATATTCGACGAATTTCGCGCAAAAAACGGCCGAAAATTACGCGGCTTTGATGCACCCAATGCGGGGATTGAGGCGGTTAAGGCTGCTGGTGAAATGTCCTATGAAGACGGCGTTGCGAAAGAGCGCGAGCTGTTCATGAAACTGATGTCGGGTACGCAGTCCGCTGCCATGCGTCATTATTTCTTTGCCGAGCGCGCAGCCAACAAGGTGGACGGTGTGGATCCCAAAATCGATCTGATCCCGATCAAGAAAGTCGGCGTTATTGGGGCCGGTACTATGGGCGGCGGTATTTCGATGAACTTTTTGTCCGCCGGTATTCCTGTCACTATTCTTGAGATGAAGCAGGACGCTTTGGATCGTGGGGTCGCGACGATCCGCAAAAATTATGAGAATACGGCAAAGCGCGGACGGATGACCGCCGAGCAGGTCGAGGGGGCAATGGGCATATTGACGCCTAGTTTGCACTATGATGATCTTGCTGATTGCGATCTTGTGATCGAAGCGGTGTTTGAGAATATGGACGTCAAAAAGGACGTATTTGGCAAGCTGGACGAGATCGTAAAACCAGGTGCCATCCTTGCGTCTAACACCAGCTATTTGAATGTTGACGAGATAGCGGCTGCAACCAAACGCCCGGAATATGTGCTGGGCATGCACTTTTTCTCGCCCGCCAATATTATGAAGTTGCTAGAGGTTGTGCGCGGTGAGAAGACAGCGGATAACGTGCTTGTCACCGCAATGAAACTCTCTAAAAAAATCGGCAAAGTTGCAGCTGTTTCGGGCGTGTGTGATGGCTTTATCGGAAACCGGATGCTCAGCCCGCGCCAGCAACAGGCGAATGCAATGTTGATGGAAGGCGCCAACTATTGGGAAGTGGATGATGTCCTGCTCGATTTCGGCTTCCCCATGGGACCATTCCAGATGAGCGACCTTGCCGGAATCGATATTGGCTGGCACCGCGATGAAACCCGGATTGAAACCATGCGAGACGCGCTTTGTGCCAAAGGACGTTGGGGGCAAAAGGTCGGCAAAGGCTTTTATGATTATGACGAATCCCGTCAGCGTGTGCCATCCGATGAAGTAAAGGAACTGATTGCTGAATGGGGTGCGAAAGAAGGTAAGGAACAACGCGATATCTCTGCTGATGAGATGCGCGAGCGTATGCTCTACCCCATGGTCAACGAAGGCGCGATGATCCTGGAAGAAGGCATGGCGCAAAGGGCGAGCGACATCGATGTCGTCTGGATCAATGGTTATGGTTGGCCGCTCTTCACCGGTGGCCCGATGTTCTGGGCCGATACGGTTGGCTTGGATAAAGTCGTCGCCGGGTTGGAAAAACACGGCCTTCCGGTTTGCGATTTGCTTCGCAGCAAGGCGGCCGCAGGTGAAAAGTTCAATGGATAGTCAAACGGCTTCGCTCGACAATTGGTCGCCGCCTGAAAATTGGCCGGTTAAATCACTGGATGAGGTGCGTGAATTATTATGCGCACAGGGCATGCCATTTGAAATGGAAATGGTCGACATTGACGGCGTGCCGACCCGGGTTTGGAAAAATGCACATCCCAGCCTTGCGGCGATGGCAGAACATGCGCGCGGGCACGGCGATGCAGAGTTTCTGATTTATCAGGACGAACGCGTGACCTATGCCGATTGGTATAAGGCCGTCGCGACGCTTGGGGTGCATCTACAATCGCTGGGTGTCGAAAAAGGGGACCGGGTGGCATTGGCCATGCGCAACTTGCCCGAATGGCCCGTGATATTCTTTGCAGCAGCCTCTATCGGTGCCATCGTAGTGCCGCTCAATGCCTGGTGGACGGATCAGGAGTTGACGTTCGGCCTAGTGAATTCCGGCACATCGGTTTTGCTTTGTGATTATGAAAGATGGAATCGCATCGAACCGCATTTGGAAGAGATTCCGGAACTCAGGCATATATTGGTGTCGCGAGAAACCGGCGACCTCGCTGCCCCTGCAAAAATGCTGGAAGCTGTCATCGGCACACCCAATGGGTATAAAGATTTGCCGGATGTCGATTTGCCAAAAGTTGATATCGCACCGGACGACAATGCCACCATATTCTATACCAGCGGGACCACGGGCCAGCCCAAAGGCGCACTGGGCAGTCACCGGAATATCACCAGCAATGCTGTGACCTCGGCCTATGCAGCGGCCCAATCCTATGTGCGGAGAGGTGAGGCATTGCCCGAGCCAAAGCAGCGCGTTGGCCTGACCGTTGTGCCGATGTTTCACTGCACCGCTTGTTCTGCCGGGATGATGATCACGGTCCATGCGGGCCATAAAATGATCTTCATGCATAAATGGGAAACCGTGGAGGCGATGCGGATCATTGAGCGTGAAAAGGTCAACTCTACTGGCGGCGTCCCGTTTATCGCCTGGCAATTGATCGAACATCCGCAGCGCGCGAATTTTGACCTCAGTTCGCTGGAATCGATCGGCTATGGCGGTGCACCCTCTGCGCCGGAACTGGCACAGAAAATCTATGATAATTTTGGCGCGCTGCCCAGCAACGGGTGGGGCATGACCGAGACCAT
The DNA here is from genome assembly GCA_938003725.1 of uncultured Sphingomonadaceae bacterium. Lineage (GTDB taxonomy): Bacteria > Pseudomonadota > Alphaproteobacteria > Sphingomonadales > Sphingomonadaceae > Parasphingorhabdus. The sequence goes on from CALKXX010000222.1 coordinate 8,169, forward strand.
GGCGACAGTGACGACCAATCTGGCCGAAGATTATCTCAACAAGCCGAAAAGTTGCGGACCGGCAATGGCGGCTGCCGATCTGAAAATCATGACAGAAGAAGGCGACCGGGAACTGCCCATTGGCGATGTCGGCGAGCTTTGGGCGCGCGGCCCGATGATCGTGAAAGGCTATTGGAATCGCCCCGAGGCAACCGCCGAAACCTTCGTCAATGGCTGGGTCCGGACCGGAGATCTGGCATATCTGGATGAGGAAGGGTTCTGCTATATCGCGGACCGGGCCAAGGATATGATTATCCGCGGCGGCGAAAATATCTACTCATCGGAGGTGGAAAATGTCCTCTATGATCATCCTGCCGTTATTGATGCTGCACTGGTCGGGATCGACCATCGCACATTGGGCGAAGAACCTGCAGCCGTCGTCCATCTCAGCGCCAATAAAACTGCCACGGAGCAGGAACTACAGGACTGGGTTCGCGAGCGGCTTGCGGCTTTCAAGGTGCCGGTAAAAATATTGTTCAGCGCCGACACCCTGCCGCGCAATGCAAATGGCAAGATCATGAAACGCGACCTGAAAGACCTATTCTAAAAGGGCGAGTTCTCACCTTAGGCGATCAATGTAAGGCAACGCCCTGCACGGTAATGCGGTGCATATATCGCCGGTGCCCCTGATAGTCATTCAGTGCGTAATGCCACGTCGAACGGTTGTCCCACATTGCAATATCCCCTTCGCGCCATTGAAAGCGGAAATGAAACTGGGGTTGCATGATATGTTCGTAGAGTTGCTTGAGCAGTGTCGTGCTTTCCTCTTCTGCCATATCGACGATATTGAGGGTGAAGCCCGGATTGACATAAAGTCCTTTTGCACCTGTCTCAGGATGCGCGAGTACAACCGGATGGATAGCTTCCTGCCCAGCGCTCTGCTGATTGCCTACTCTGCCACCTGTTTGTTCCGAGTAACCGGACTGCTGACCAAAGACATGTGCATTGCCATGGCGTGCTTTTAGTCCGTCGATGCGGGCCTTCATCTCATCACTCAGGCCATCATAGGCGGCTGCCATCCCTGCAAACAGCGTGTCGCCGCCCGTTGGCGGTATCTCCAGTGCGTAGAGGATCGAACTCATGGCGGGCACCTGATCATAGCTGTGATCGGTGTGCCAGACTCCGCCGATATTCACCTCCTGATCAGGTTCCTTGAGCACCTGTGCAATTTGTGGATAGCCTTCAACCGGCGTGAAAAAGCGGTTGATGTCGATGTCGCTCCACCGCTCAGCAAAAGCAATATGATCTTCGGGTGCCAGGTTCTGGTTTTTGATGAACAATGCGCCGCTATCAAAAAAGGCACTGCGTATTTCGGCAAATTGGTCGTCGCTGATTGTTTTCAGATCAACATCTTCGACGATAGCCCCTACCGCGTCGCTGGCCTTTGAAATTTGCATCGCTTTCTCCATTATATCTCGTTCACGCCATCGTGTTTTTTGTGATAGTGTAGCAGCGAAAAGTCAAATTAGGAGTCATCCCGTGTTAGAACATAAGAAAACCACTGCCCTTAATCGTCGCCAGCTTCTTGCTGGGAGTGCAGCGACCGGTATTGCGCTCACTGCTGCTCAGGGGGCTGCTGCGAGCGAAGAGGCTTTGCCGGACCTGAAGGGCAAGTCGATTCTCATCACCGGTTGTTCTTCCGGTTTTGGATATCTCGGTGCACTGCACTACGCCAAACAGGGGGCGAAGGTGTTTGCCACCATGCGCAACCTGCCGCGACCAGAAGCGGCGGACCTGCAAAATGCGAGCAAGGACGGCTTGGATCTCACGGTGCTTGAGCTGGATGTTTTGTCGGACGAATCGGTGGATCAGGCGGTTGCCGAGGCAGAGCGCCTCAACGGCGGCGGGTTGGATGTGGTCATCAACAATGCCGGTGTGGGAACGGGCGCACCGGTTGAATTGCAGGATATGGAAGCCATGCAATTGCTGTTTGAGACCAACGTCATGGGTTATCAGCGTGTTGCACGCGCTGCGCTGCCGAAAATGCGTGCCAAAAAATCGGGCCTCATCATGAACGTGTCTTCACAATTGGGCCGGGTGATGGTGCCGGGCATGGGGCTATATAGTTCCACCAAATTTGCTGTGGAATCGATGAGTGAGCAAATGGCCTATGAACTGGTTCCGCATGGGATTGATGTCACGATTGTACAGCCCGGTGGTTTTCCCACCGATATCTGGAAGAACGGCAACAAGCTGAGCGCTCCGATGCTGGACCGCGCGAATGAAGAACGTAAGGCCGCCTATCCCGCTCTTGTGGCAGGAGCATTGCGCAATGGCGGCGGCTCAACCGATCCGATGGATGTACCACGCGAGATGGCCGCCGTCATGGCCATGGCCCCGGGCAAACGTCCATTGCGTCTGCCCGTACACCCCGGTCGCAAACCGCAAACTGGTATCAATGATATCAGTGCAAAAACACAGGTCGCGATGTTGGGGGGATCGCCATTCGGGCCATGGGTTAAAGATGTGAACGAGCGGGGCTAGGAACCCTTCTGGGCGGCCTGTTTGACGAGCAAGATGGGCAATAGATATAGCGCCAGTATCGCGATATTGATGACCACGTTGAACGCGTTTCCCGTGCCAATGGATGCGCTACTATCAATCACGAACCATGTCAGGAATGCATATATTGTGCCTCTGCGGATCATCTGGTTTTCCTGTTCGATGCCCGGTGCGGAGATAAATGTATAGAAACCCATCATGCCGCCAAACACGCCTCCGGCAATGGCCAGGGCCAATTTCGCCTCTTGAGTGGCTATGCCCTGAATCCCCTGAATCCCGGATGCTGCATAGGTCAGGAAAAGATCATTGGCGCCGGTAAAGTCGGTAACACCGCCCCAGCCAAACAATATGGCTACGGCAATGGATGTCCAACCAATGACACGCATGGTGAGGGCTGCAGACTGGGGTGACATATTCTTTCTCCTTGATTTACCGCCTTCTTTAGAAACCTATTCAATAGGAGAAACAATTACCTGTCGGGTAAGTGCATAACTTGCAGCGCCGTGCCATATAGGCAGTGATTGGACACAGTCCGGAGGTAGAAAATGCAAAATGAGTTTGGCGCGATTTTGAAGGAATGGCGGAAGGTACGCCGATTCAGTCAACTCGATCTTTCGCTGGAGGCAGAGATGTCTGCGCGCCATCTTAGCTTTCTGGAATCCGGTCGATCCAATCCCAGTCGTGAAATGGTGTTGCGACTTTGCGACGCGCTTGGCCTGCCGCGACCTGCGGCAAATCAAGCCTTGAACGCCGCGGGCTTCGCTCCCGTATATCCCAGCTTGCCCGACGATGCGCCGGAACTCGCGCCGGTGAACCAGGCGATTGCATCTATGTTGACGCGACATGATCCCTACCCGGGCATAGCGGTCGACCGACACTGGAACGTGGTGAATTCCAATCAGGGTGCACAGATGCTGCTGGCGCTGGCCAGCCCGGACGGTACTGCCAATATGATGGATATCCTGATCAACAGCGCCGGACTGAATTTGATCGAAAACTGGAATGAAGTTGCGATATTATCCCTGACCCGTTTGCGGACTGAGATATTGGAGTTGGGTGGAGATGAAAAACTATCTGCTTTGATGCAGCGTCTGGCCGATCATGAGCGCGTGAAAAATATCGACATGAGCGCTATCAATCTTAATCAGGCAGTGATTCCAACGATTTTGCGCATCGGCGAAAACCGGCTTTCCCTATTCTCCACCATCGCACAGTTTGGCAGTGTGCAGGATACACGCGCCGGAGAAACCCGCATCGAGATGATGTTCCCTATGGATGAAGAAACGGCTGAATTTTTCGAAAGATAGCTGCGGGCACCCTGCTTCTTTGCTAGATGGACGGGCAAGGGAGACGGGTTTATGGTTTTTTGCAAATCGATGATGTTAACGACAATAATTGCTTTGGCCTCATGCGCTCCGGTTGCGGCGCCCAAACTTGCTCCTTCAACTGATACCATTTCAACTATCGACAATATGGCTGAGGAGGATTTGCCCAAGAGCGTTGATTTTAGAAAAATATTTCCATCCTGGTATGTCGCAGTTGAGCCGTTTCGGATTGTAGGATCGGAAACCAGTGGCGTCTATTATGTCGGGACCGAGGGGCTAGCTGTGTACCTGATCCAGACGGATGACGGGCATGTCGTGATTGACGGCGGCATGCCGGGGCAAGGGCAATATGTCGCCGATGCTATCCGCAAATTGGGTTTTGATCCGGTAGACATCAAAATTTTGCTCAACAGCCATGCGCATCTGGATCATTCAGGCGGATTGGCCGCGCTCAAACAGCTCAGCGGCGCACAGATGATTGCCAGCGAAGGTGACCGTTCCGCATTGGAAGGTGGTTTCTATCTGGGATCAGAGAGTGACACCGCACGAAATGCGCCGCCGGTCAAGGTGGACCGGATCATTGCCGATGGTGAAGTTGTCGAACATGGTGGTGTGAAGCTAACCGCCCACATCACCCCTGGCCACACACGTGGCTGCACCAGTTGGACGATGGTCGTCGAGCGGGCTGGGCGGAGCCATGAGGTGCTATTCTTCTGTTCGGCGACGGTTGCCGCAAATCGCCTGATAGGCCCACCTCAATATGAAGGCATCGTCGATGATTATCGCAAGACATTTGCGATCACCAAAGACTGGCAGCCCGATATGTTCCTCTCCAACCATCCCGAATTTTTCGGCATGGCAGAGAAACGCAAAACACAATTGGCGGGCGACCCAGAGGCTTTCGTAGGAAAGGGCGATTTTCCCAAATTCATCACAAAAATGGCGGTTGATTTTGATGCAGGGCTGAAAAAACAAGAACTGAAACATAACGCAGTTATGAGCGAATAGGAGCAGAATATGTCAGCAGCGAAAGACCTAGCCAAAAAATTCTGGGACATTCAAATGAACGGCAGTCATGCGGACTTGTTGCCGCTCTTTGCCGAAGATGCGGTGTTTGAAGACCCTGCTATTGGACGCGTTGAAGGTAAGCCTGCTATTGCCAGATTGCTGGTACATCTGGACAAGCTATTTGGCGATAATCCGCCGGAATTTGAACTGCTCGAAATTGCTGGCGATGAAACTATCGCCTGGTCACGCTGGCTATGGAAGCGACCGCAGGGCGATGTTGAAGGGGTGGGGCTTTACAAGGTCCGGGATGGGCAATTCATTTCTTACCGCGATGTTTTTGCGGTGCCGGAGGAAATTTAATCCCCAATCCGGGGACGTTCGCGATTTACATTCGGGGCGGAGTACAATTTGGTCTTTGGGAATTGCCCGGTGCGTGATGGTCCAAAGCAGAAAGGCAATTGAAGCGATGAATGCGCGAGAGACTATAGAGACTTTTTGGAAGATTCAGGATGGGCATGACTATACCCGGCTTATCCCGCTTTTTGCGGAAGATGCGGTGTTCGAAGATCCCGCTATTGGCCGCGTCGAGGGCAAGGATGCGATTGCAAGTTTGTTTGAACAGCTGACCAAAGAACTGGCGGACAAGAAGATGCATTTTGAAGTTCTCGAAATTGCGGGTGATGACACGGTGGCGTGGTCGCGCTGGCTTTGGAAACGACCGGATGGGGATATTGAGGGCGTCGGACTCTACCGGGTAAAGGATGGAAAGCTGTCCTCCTATCGAGATTTTTACCCGGTTCCCGATACATAGCGTCTGCATATGCGGGGTAGATATTTATGGAGGTGATCAAATGGGTTGGCAGCATATTTCTAGCGGCCGGTTTGGCGATGCTAGGCGGTGCTGGCTATTCTTACTTCAAGCAAGCAAACTTCATCGCTGCGGCCAAATCGGCCAAGCCGGCATACGATTGACGTGGACCAATATCTGAATGATGATTAGAAACGCGTTTTTTCAAGCCCCTAAAAATCCACCGCAATCCCTTTATGTTCCCAATCCCCATAGCGGGTTGGACCATTATTTTCCGTGATCTCATCGGCTTTTTCCAGCGGATCAGGCTCCGGTACGGGTGTGTTTTTTGTCAGATGCTTTGGCGGTTTGACGTGATCGGGACGTTTCCCCGCTTTTCTCTTGTTTTCAACCATGGTTCACACTCCGAAAAATTGAAATTTCCCGCCTCAACCCCTATATTGAGAGAGTAGAAAGCATAATCAAGCGAGTAGTTGAACGATGAACATGATGAAAACCACAATGCTGTTGGCGGCACTGACCGCCTTGTTCATGGTTTTGGGTTATTCACTGGGCGGCAGTGGCGGCGCGATTGTCGCATTGCTCGTTGCTGCGGGGATGAACCTGTTCACCTATTGGAACGCGGACAAGATTGTGTTGAAAATGCACAATGCCGTGGAGGTGGACGCCTCCAGTCATCCGGAATTTTACGGCATGGTGCAGAATTTGGCGCAGCGTGCGGCCATGCCAATGCCCAAAGTCTATATCGTTGAACAGGCACAGCCCAATGCTTTTGCGACCGGCCGTGATCCGGAACATTCGGCCGTTGCGGCCACCACCGGCCTCCTCAACATGTTAAGCCATGATGAGATTGAAGGCGTGATGGCGCATGAGTTGGGCCATGTGAAAAACCGCGATACACTAATCATGACGATGGTTGCGACGATCGCAGGTGCGGTGTCCATGCTGGCCAATTTTGGCCTGTTTTTTCGGGATCGCAACGCTGGAATCGCAGGACTGCTGGCGGTGTTTGTTGCTCCATTTGCAGCGATGATCGTTCAGATGGCGATTAGCCGCACGCGTGAATTTGGCGCTGACGCAGCGGCGGCACAGATTAGCGGCAAGCCGCTGGCTTTGGCTTCCGCGCTTTCGCGTATTTCCGGAGAGGCGCAGCGCATTGCCAATCCGGTGGCACAGCGAAATCCAGCGGCGGCACAGCTATATATTGTGCCGATCGGCATGAAACAGATGTTCTCTACCCACCCCGCGACCGAGGACCGGATTGCTGCTCTAGAGGAAATCGCGCATGGCGGTGGTGGTTCTGGCGCATGGTCGAACCGTCCCGACGAAGTGGGCGATATGAGCGGGTTGAAAAAGCGAAGCGCCCTGAATCCCACCCGGACGCGATAGCATGGGATGTGGCTGCGGGCTTGATCCGGAGCGCGGGGCGTCTATGGGAAGTTCTGCGAGAATCGCTCCGATTTCCGCATGAAGCGCGGAAACCAGATAATGAGCACATCTAACAACAAGATACCTGGCCTAGGGGCAAGAATGTCTGCTCTACGCTTGCTCGATGCCGTTTGCCGTCGCGGCGAAACGCTGGATCAGGCGATGCCCGGGGCAACCGCAAAGCTCTCTAATCCATCGGATAAATCTCTCGCGCATAATATTGCCGCCAATGTCCTGCGCTGGATGTCGGCGCTCGACGACATGATCGATAGTGCTACCCGCAATCGGCTGGCGGATGATGCCAAGGCGCGGATGGCGCTGCGTATCGCTCTGGTGCAAGTTCTGGTACTCGAAACACCTCAACATGCGGCGATTTCAACCGCGCTGCCGCTGGTACATGGCGGGCCAAGGCGGCTGGTGCACGGCGTATTTTCGACAGTGATGCGCGGGGTGGATTCGGGTCAGCTCAAGCTCCCGGATTATCCCGAAATTCCGGGCGAAACGCTGGATCGCTGGACGCATCATTGGGGCGAAGAAGTTGCGGAGAAAGCGAACAGAGCCTGGTTCAAGCACGCCCCTCTCGACCTCAGTTTCAAAGACCAAAATGTTGGAGAATTGGAAGGCCAAAGTCTGGCAAATAAGCACCTCAGGTTGATTCCAGCTTCTCCAGTAACCGAGCTGCCGGGATTTGAGGAAGGTGCTTTTTGGGTACAAGATATAGCTGCTTCCATACCCGCTCGCCTTTTGGGCGAAGGCGAGGGCAGGGCCGTGCTTGATCTTTGTGCAGCACCGGGCGGAAAGACGATGCAGCTGGCTAGCGCAGGTTGGAAAACAATCTCTTTAGACAATAGCGAAAAACGCATGGAGCGTTTCCGAGACAATCTCGCGCGCACAAAATTGGATGTCGAAATTGTCATTGCAGATTTGCTGAAATGGGAGCCATCTGAACCTGTTGATGCGGTCCTACTTGACGCACCCTGCAGCGCCACCGGCATATTTCGTCGCCATCCCGATGTACTGCATTGCATTGGGTCCCGGCAAATTGCTGACCGGGCGGAGATACAAAAGACCCTACTCAATCGCATTGGACCCTGGGTAAAGCCTAAGGGGTTACTGGTATACGCGGTTTGCTCATTGGAACCCGAAGAGGGCGAGGAACAGATTGAGCAATTTCTGGAAAATAATGACCAATTTGAAATTGCACCGGTCGCGCAATCAGAACTTCCAGACGGTATCGCGCCAACGCAAAATGGCTGCATTCGGACGCTGCCCGATATGCTTGCCGAGCAAGGTCATCTAGATGGATTTTTTATCGCCAGACTGCGCCGAAAAGACTGAATCGGAAGCTGTCCCCAATCTGTCCACAAGCGAGTGTGGATAACAGCCAATCCCGTCTTGCTTGCGCTATGCAATAATCCTAAATGCGGGCGCAGTATAAGGATTTGTCATGACCAGCAATATTCGCATCGCACCATCCATTCTTTCCGCCGATTTTGCTCGTTTGGGAGAGGAAGTTCGTGCGATTGACGAAGCTGGTTGCGACTGGGTTCATGTCGATGTGATGGATGGGCATTTTGTACCCAACATAACAATCGGACCGGCGGTGGTAAAAGCGCTACGCCCCCATAGTGAAAAACCGTTTGATGTTCATCTGATGATTTCTCCGGTGGATCAATATCTTGAAGATTTTGCGGAAGCGGGCGCGGATATTATTTCCTTCCATCCGGAAGCCGGTGCTCATCCGCACCGCACGGTTCAGACCATAAAGGCACTCGGGAAACAGGCGGGGCTTGTACTGAACCCGGCAACACCTCTGGATGCATTGGATTATCTGATCGACGATCTTGATCTGATCTTGGTGATGAGCGTCAATCCCGGTTTTGGGGGGCAAAGTTTTATTGATACTCAGCTTCGCAAGATTGAAGCTATTCGTGCGCGCATTGACGAAACGGGGCGAGACATTCGTCTGGAGGTTGATGGGGGCATTGACCTGACCACCGCGCCAAAAGTCATCGCGGCGGGTGCCGATGTTCTGGTCGCCGGGACGGCAACTTTTCGAGGTGGGTCGGAACAATATGCCGCCAATATTAGCGGCCTGAGGGGTGAATGAGCGAAAGCGCACCGGATCAAGACGATTGGGCCGACGAAGAGCCTGATCGCGATAACCCAGATCGATTTGGGGGCGAGCATGAGGAGGCACCGGATGGCCGCAGCCTGACATTGCGTTCGGATGGTGATCGTGGGCAATCGCTGGCTGAGCAGGCGGCGATGCTCTATTACCGGATGACCTGGCGGATGCCGATGCACAGATTGCGTCTTTCCGGAAAGCTGCCGCTACGACTGCTTGCTGTGCCGGTCGATCCGGTTGACGGCGACCGGGTTCAAGGAACGGCTGTGCGCGCTGGGCATTTCCTGTTTCGCGGCCTTAAGAAAAACCTCGACAATATCGATTTTTCGGACCTCAAATTGCCGCCTGCATTCGAAGATTATGTGCACCGGTTTCAGTGGCTACGCGATCTGGATACTGCCGCGTCTCGGGATCAGGCTGTACCGGTTGCAGAAAAGCTGATCGAGCAATGGCTGGACGCCAATGGAACAAAAATCCGACAACCCGCATGGCGCCCCGACAATTGCGGATGGCGTCTTTTAATCTGGGCCAGCCATGCGCCGCTTCTGCTGTCGTCCAATGATCTGATTTATCGATCCAAAGTATTGAATAATATCGCACGTACAGCGCGCCATCTGGACCGGACAGCGGACAAGGCGACTTCCAGTTTGGGGCGGTTAGTATCTTGGAGCGGCGTCGTGGCCGGTTCGCTGCTCATTCCTGATGGCCGGGTTCGGCGGATCGTGGGAGAAGCTGGTTTAGCAAAAGCCATGGGCGAGTTTTTCTATGCAGATGGCGGGTCGGTTTCGCGATCTCCGCTCAATCAAATGGACGCGGTGGTTCTGCTGTCGATGCTCAAACAGGTTTATCTGGCACGAAATGAGGATGCGCCGGAATTTCTGGAAGAAGCGCTCAATAAAGCCGTACCACCACTCACCGGCCTCACGCATTTTGATGGCAGCATGGGCAATTGGCAGGGCAGCGGCGCGATCTCTGCCGAAAAGGTTGCGCAGGTCGTTGAGGCCAGCGGTGTACGTGCACGCCCCCTGCGGCAGGCGCGTGATTGGGGTTATCAGCGCGTGTCGTCCGGGCGTTCGGTATTGACTTTGGATGCAGCCCCGCCGCCAATCGCGCGCATGGCTGTTGCGGGATGTGCTTCGACATTGGCATTTGAATTTTCCAACGGCGATTGCCGGATTATCACCAATTGCGGCGGTGCCGGGCTTGTCGGCGCAACCATTCCGGCGACCCTTGCACGGGGCCTGCGGACGACGGCCGCACATAGCACATTGTGCATTGATGACAGCAACAGCACCTCCATCTTGCAAGATGGCAAGCTAGGTCGCGGCGTGAATGAGGTGGAATTGTTCCGCCGGGATGTCGATAACGCTACGCGGCTGGAAGCCAGTCATGACGGCTATGCGCGGCGTTTTGGCTTGGTCCACAAGCGTCTGTTGCTCCTGCGTTCCGACGGTCTGGAGCTTCGCGGAGAAGATATGCTGATCCCCGATGGAAAAAAACGAAGACGTAAGAAAGATGATGTCGCATTCGCGCTGCGCTTTCACTTGGGTCCGGATATCGAATGTGATCGCATATCGGATGGCAAGGGTGTGTTGCTGCGCTTGCAAGACGGAAACTTATGGCAATTCCGCTCTACGAGTGGCGCGATAGAGTTAGAGGACAGCGTCTGGATTGACGGCATGGGTATTCCCCATGAAGTGATGCAGATGGTTATTTCGGGATCAGTGGGTAGCGGCGGTGGAGCAACCGGCTGGCTGCTCAAACATATGGGATAGACAGGGAAATTATGACGAACAATATCAAAGTAAAACGCGCGCTTTTGTCGGTTTCGGACAAGGCGGGTCTAGCTGAACTCGGCAAGGAGTTGGTAGCAATGGGCGTCGCGCTAATTTCCACTGGCGGCACGGCGAAGGCCCTACGCGATGCGGGACTGGATGTCGCGGACATCAGCGAAGTCACAAATTTCCCCGAGATGATGGACGGCCGCGTCAAGACGCTGCACCCCAAAGTACACGGCGGCCTTCTGGCCCGGCGCGATGATGCGGGGCATGTCGCTTCGATGGAAGAACATGACATAGCCGGAATTGATCTGGTGATTGTCAATCTCTACCCCTTTGCCCAGACGGTTGCCAAAGGCGCACAGCGCGATGAGATTATCGAGAATATCGATATTGGTGGCCCTAGCATGGTGCGCAGCGCCGCCAAAAACCATGACTTCGTTACGATTGTTACCGATCCATCGGATTATGAAATGCTGCTTGCTGAGTTGAAAGAAAATGCCGGGTCGACCAGCATCGATTTTCGTAAGAATATGGCAGCCAAAGCTTTTGCGGCAACCGCCAGCTATGACAGTATGATTTCACAGTGGTTTGGATTCGCCGATCAAGGCAAAATGTTCCCCGACACGTTGCCGCTCACAATGAGTCAGCCAGTGGAACTACGTTATGGGGAAAATCCGCATCAGTCCGCTGCGCTTTATTTGCCCAATGGGCCGTCCGCAAGCGGCATTGCTCAAGCGGAACAATTGCAGGGCAAGGCGCTGAGTTATAATAATTATAATGACGCCGATGCCGCGCTGGAACTGGTCAGTGAGTTTCGCGATGGTCCGCCAACGGTTGTGATTGTCAAACATGCCAATCCATGCGGTGTTGCGAGTGCGGACAATATTCTTGATGCCTATAAAGCCGCTTTGGCCTGTGACAGCGTATCCGCATTTGGCGGGATTATTGCCGTAAACCGCCCGCTGGACGGCGCTGCAGCAGAAGCAATGACCGGGATTTTCACCGAGGTTGTCTGCGCGCCGGATGCCAATGAAGAAGCCAAGGCGGTTTTCGCGAAAAAGAAGAATCTGCGCTTGTTGTTAACCGGCGAGCTTCCTGATCCGGCCCGCGGCGGCATGGGGTTCAAATCCATTGCAGGCGGGTTCTTGCTGCAATCACGCGACAATGGTCAGATTGCACAAGATGATCTGAAATGCGTTACCGAGCGGCAACCGTCTGAACAGGAAATGGCCGACTGTTTGTTCGCCTGGACCGTGGCGAAGCATGTGAAATCCAATGCTATTGTCTATGCCAAGGATGGTTCAACCGCTGGTGTCGGTGCCGGTCAGATGAACCGTCTGGAATCCGCACGTATTGCCGCCTGGAAAGCAAAAGATGCTGCTGAGAAGGCGGGGTGGGATGAAGCACGTACCATCGGTTCAGCGGTGGCATCCGACGCATTTTTCCCGTTTGCAGACGGTTTGATGGCGGCGGTAGAGGCTGGCGCAACAGCGGTTATTCAACCCGGCGGATCCATTCGCGATGATGAAGTGATTGCAGCCGCCGATGAAGCCGGGCTGGCAATGCTGTTAACCGGCATGCGGCATTTCCGGCATTAGATTGTTCGCTGATGTTCACTGACACAAACTGTCCACTTTTGGGCCGGAACAGAGGCGGACCGGACGGAACATCGCACCGACGTTCGCCGGAAAAAGAATCTTACTCCGGCGTAGCGGCCTGTGCGTTTTGGCCGTCACCTTCGGGTGCAGCGATAATGTCGCGGGTCACGCTGCCTTTATCGACCGTAAATGTATCGGCATCACCCACGGAGGAGCGGATACCTGCATCGGACGGTCCGGCTTGACCGACGACCGCTGCTTCGGTGCTACTACGGCTAGCAGGTCCGCCAAACAGAGCTTCCAATGTTTGTTGCTGAATACCACCGGTTTGTGGGCGCGGTTCGCCGGGGCGCGGCGGGGTGAGCGCGAAATCAGGGGGAATAACAAGTGGCGGTTGCCGCGAAACGGCAAATTCGTCGGGCCGGTCGCGGTCAAATAGCCCGCTGGAGCCACAGGCGGACAAGCCAACCAGCGAAACCAAGCTGAGTCCGATGATGGATTTACGCATGTCTATTTTCCTCAATATCTCTTGCAGAGCCTGATAGCGGGCTCTTCTCATAATTCAACTGTCGCCAAGCTGAACATCTGATTCTTCGGTCTTTTCGCGTATTAACAGCGCCCGTGCAAGCAGGATTACGACCCCAATAGTAATCGCCGCATCTGCAACATTAAATATCAGGAACGGCCGGAAATCTCCGAAATGCAAGTCAGCGAAATCAACGACATAACCATGACGCGCCCGGTCAAGGATATTTCCCATGGCTCCGCCCAATACAAAGGACAGTGCGATAATATCCCACTTTGCCTTTTCCTTCCACATCCATATCAGAACGGCAATGGCAATCAGGCCGGTTAGCGCAACCAAAGCCCATCGCTGAAAGTCGCTCGATGCCACCAGAAACCCCATGGAAACTCCATAATTTTGAGCCCAGGTAAGGTTAAAAAAGGGCAGCAGTTCAATGCTGCCCTTTGATTTCAGATGCAGCGGGGTCATCACCATATATTTGGTGAATTGATCGGCCACAAAGATCAGAAACGCAACGATCAGGCCGGTGCGGCGATATTTGGTGATGAGGTTGGTCATATGATTTTTGCCAGTAAGTCTGCGTCATTGCGAGGAGCGAAGCGACGCGGCAATCCAGACTGGTTAGCGGTGCCCTGGATTGCTTCGCTTCGCTCGCAATGACGGGTGAGATGATAGATGATGAGTCCGGTCATTTGTTTAGCACCTTCTCACAGCGTCCGCACAAGGCGCCGTCCTCTTCCACTTCGGGAAGGAGACGCCAGCAACGGCCGCATTTGTGGTTGGTAGTTTTGGTGACTTTAATATGAGCTTTCGTCTTTTCGTCTACGTAAAATTGCCCCGGCGTTGAATTGGCAGTAACTTTTATGGTTGATACAATTGCGATCTCATCAAATCCGGATGCTTCGAGCAGTTCTTTGTCAACGTTACCATCGACGTCGATCGACACTTCAGCTTCGAGACTTGAACGAATCGTTTTGTCACGACGAAATGGTTCGATTGCTTCGGTGGTGGCATTCCTGAAAAGTTTGATGCGTTCCCACTTTTTGACTTCTTTGTCACCCCAGCGAAGGCTGGGGTCCAGAGCGTCTGCAGTGCCATCAGGTCCTGGATTCCGGCCTTCGCCGGAATGACGAGTGAGCGTCACAAAGTCAGGCCATTCCTTCAGATGCACACTGTCATTTTCATCCGGGAATCGGCTCTGCCAAATCTCTTCAGCGGTAAACACCAGCACCGGTGCAATATACCGCGTCAACGCATGGAACAGGATGTCCATCACCGTTCGGTACGCCATTCGCTTGGGATCATCATGCGCATCGCAATAGAGGCAATCTTTGCGAATATCGAAGAAGAAGGCACTTAAATCTTCCTGCGCAAACGCCGTCAATGTCCGCATATAGGGTCCGAAAGCGAAGTCATTTACGTGCTGTTTCAACTCCGCATCGACCTCGGCCAGACGGTGCAAAATATACCGTTCCAGCTCCGGCATATCGGCGACCGCAACGCGCTCGCTCTCCTCAAAATCGCTAAGCCCGCCCAGCATATAGCGAAACGTATTGCGCAATTTCCGGTAGCTGTCCGTCACACCTTTCAGGATTTCATCGCCGATCCGGTGATCCTCGGTATAATCGACGCTCGCCGCCCATAGCCGCAGGATATCTGCGCCGTTGACATTGATAACCTTTTGCGGGTCCAGCGTATTGCCGAGTGATTTCGACATTTTCTTGCCGGTTTTGTCCAGCGTCATGCCGTGAGTCAGCACTGCTTTGTAAGGAGCGCGGCCGCGTGTCCCTGAACTCTCTAGCAGACTAGACTGGAACCAGCCGCGATGTTGGTCGCTACCTTCCAGATAGAGATCAGCCGGCGTCTGGTGGTCCGGCCATTTGCCGCTTTCCAGCACGAAACTATGCGTGCAGCCGCTGTCAAACCAGACGTCCAAAATATCGGTGATGACTTCATAATCGTCGAGGACATATTTATCGCCGAGGAAATCCTGATGATCGGCGTTGAACCACGCATCTGCGCCGGATGTTTTGAATGCCGCGATAATCCGGTCGTTGACCGCCGGATCGTTGAGATATTCGCCGGATTTGCGGTCAACAAACAGGGCAATCGGCACGCCCCATGCGCGCTGGCGGCTCAGTACCCAGTCGGGGCGACCCTCGACCATGGATTCCAGACGGCGTTTGCCGCGTTCCGGCACAAAGCGAACATGCTCACGGATTTCGTCGAGCGCGACTTCGCGGAGGGTTCTGCGCGGTTCTTGTGCACCGCCTTCATCTTCCCAGCTGGCCTCAGCCTTTGTATCAATGTGCTCGATCACCCTTTGGTCCATCGG
>CALKXX010000223.1 GCA_938003725.1 uncultured Sphingomonadaceae bacterium
CGCCTTTCCATGCCCGCGTGGTAAAGCCCAGTATTTCAGTTTTCACGCCGCAACGTTCCAGCGTGCGGGCCATGATGTCTGCGCTGATTGCGGCTATGGAAATAGGCCGCCCCCGCATCGACCCGCTATTGTCGATGAGCAACGTCACCACCGTATCGCGGAAGTCGGTTTCGCGTTCGATCTTGTAGGAAAGCGAGTGGGCCGGATTGCTGACCACGCGAGCGAGGCGCGCGGCGTCCAGCATACCTTCTTCCTGATCGAAATCCCAGCTACGGTTTTGTTGCGCCATCAACCGCCGCTGCAGACGGTTCGCAAGTTTTGTCACCGCGCCTTGCAAATTGGTCAATTGCTGGTCGAGAAAAGCACGAAGCCGCGTCAATTCTTCTTCATCACACAGCTCAGTTGCGCTGATTATCTCGTCATATTTCTCAGTCCACGGTGCATAGTCAAAACCGGGCGGCAAATCGGACATTGGCCTGTTGGGACGTACGGGCATCATGCCTTCGTCCCCGGCATCTCCCATTTCTTCCTCGGCGCCTTCCTCCATCTCGTTGGCGTCTAGTTCGCTTTCGGTGTCCTGTGTGTCATCGTCTGATGGTTCAGAGCGCATTTCCGATTGGCCCTGATCGCCGGTGGCTTCATCGTCTGCGCCGTCTTCTTCCTGATCGTCGCTTTCGTCGTCCTGATCATCACTCTCGTCTGCTTCGGAGCTGTTGTCATCGCTTTTGATTAAATCGAGATGTTCCAGCAATTGGGTCGAGAGTTTTGCAAAACTGTCCTGATCATCAAGCGTCATGTTCAGACCATCAAGGTCGGCCCCTGCTTCACTTTCGATCCAGTCGCGCAATAGGTTCAGTCCCTTGACCGTACCTTCGGGCGGCGCTTCGCCGGTCAGTTTTTCCCGTGCAAGCAAAGCCAATGCGGTTGAAATCGGCACTTCGTCTTGATTCTGCGCACGCGCGATAGGGTCGGACCGCATCCGCATTTCAAAGGCCGCATTCAAATTGCCGCCGACGCCCTTCATATTGCGCGCCCCCAGCGCATCGGTCCGCACATCTTCCAGTGCATCAAAACAGGCGCGGGCAATGGCTTCTTGCGGCGCATTTTTCCGGTGTTGCCCCTCATTATGATGGCGTAATTTAAGGGAGAAACTGTCGGCAAAGCCGCGTGCCTGCGCCACTTGATCTTCCGGCAGATCGCGGGCCGGCATCGGAACCTTAAAATGTTGGCCGGATTGGGATGGAGCCTCAGCGGTATAGGCAAGCTCAATCTCTGGTTCATGCGCCATTGCCCGCGCTGTGCCGCCCAGAACATCTTTCAAATCATCAAGTTTGGATCGATCAGTCATATCTTGCCGATAGCCATAAGCGGAATGATGGTGGGATTCCAAGTTCTTAATTGAGCGATTAGAAATAGGATCGCCGAGCTGACTATTGCTCCTCGCGCTCTTCCACACGCAGCCCATCGTCATCGACGGTCAAATCAAGCGGCATTCCGCCAATTTCGGTTGAAAGCGTTACGCCTTCGCCGCTGCGAATACGCAATTCCGAATTGCCAACCGGGATGTCCGGAATTTCGGGTATCTCCGGAAGATCCAGCGGTTTGATCGGTCCGTCCGGATTTGGTTTTTTGATTGATTTGGCCGGCCTAGCGGGTTTTGCCCCTTGCACGGCTTGCCGCATGAAATCCTTCCAGATACGCGCAGGCAGTCCGCCGCCATTTATGCCCTTCAGCGGTGTGTTGTCATCATTGCCAATCCAGACGCCTACGACCAGACGGCTATCGCCTTGCCCGGCATAGCCAACGAACAGGGCGTCCCGATTGTTCTGGCTGGTACCCGTTTTGCCATAGTTTGCAATCGATAACCGCGCTTCCCGGCCGGTGCCATTATTGACCGCCGTGCGCAACATATCTTCCATTCGGCCATGGGTGCTGGTGCCATAGCGACCCGGCCAATCGAACAGCCAATCCGATAAAGATTGCTCATCTTTTTTGAAGGCGTAAGGTTCCACTGGCCATCTATTGTTGGCCACCCCGGCGTAAGCGGCAGTGAGTTCTAGCAACGTCAAGGTCGACGTGCCAAGCGCCAGACTGGGGTCATCCTTCGCAAGTTCTGACTTGATCCCAAGATTGCGGGCCTCGCGGATAACCGCTTCACTACCTACTTCGCTAAACAGCCTGACCGCTGCGACATTGCTGGATTTAGAGAAGGCGTCCTTCAGCGCTATTTGCCCGCGATACTTCCCTCCTGCATTTTTGGGGAGATAGCCGCCTTTCGTAATTGGGCTGTCATTCACCATGTCGTCAGGCATCATCCCATTGCGCAACGCGGCGAGATAGACGAAAAGCTTGAAGGTCGAACCGGGTTGTCGTTTCGCCTGTGTTACTCGGTTAAATGCCGATTCTGCATAGTTTCTACCACCGATCATCGCCACAATTTCGCCATCCGGACGCATCGCTACCAGCGCAACTTGTGCTCCGCCTAACGGCGCGCGGGCAACGGCGCGACGCGCTATGTTTTGAAGATTGGAATCGAGCGTAGTGGTCAGGGTCAGGCGCTCATAACTCATATCCGTCAATGCACGCGCCTGCGGCATGGCCCAATCCGCGAAATAGGTCCCGGTCGGAACGGTGTTACGCGTGCGTACGTCCAGAACAGGGCTGGGCAATTTGTCGGCGTCCGATTGTGACAGAAACCCGCCATTGACCATTGCCGCCTTTACCAGCTTGGCGCGTTTGGCTGCGCCCCTAGGGTTTCGGGTTGGCGCTAGCCGAGATGGTGCCTGTACCAAACCGGCAAGCATGATGGCTTGTTCAGGTGTCAGGTTTTCCGGTTTGCGATAATAGTAATGCAACGAGGCGGCGCGCAGCCCATAGACATTATCGCCAAAATAAACATTTGAGAGATAACGTGCCAAAATCTCATCTTTGGTGAGCCATGTCTCCAACCAGAACGCGATCATCATCTCACGCGCCTTTCGCGTAAGGCTACGTTCGGGAGTCAGAAAAGTCAGCTTGGCGAGTTGCTGGGTAATGGTGCTGCCGCCCTGTGTCATGCCGCTGCCGGTTGCATTGCTCCACGCAGCACGGGCCAACCCGCGTGGGTCGACACCCCAATGCGAATAAAAACGGCGGTCTTCGATGGCAAGAAATGCATCCACGACATGGCCGGGCAGTTGTTCGACATCAACCGGCTTATCAACAACAGCGCCATTGCGTGCAATTGGCTGGCCATCCGATGTCAGTAACGTGATTTGCGGGGGCGCAATCGGCTGTAGTGATTTTGAAAGTGGCGCGGTGATCGCCAGATAGGCGACCATCAGTATGAAAATGAATAATGAGACTGCAACAGCTCGGTTAATCCACCACCATTTCCCGCGCGGTTTCTTGAGGGGAGTAACCGGTTCATATTCATCGTGCGTGGGCCAAGAATTGGGAACCGGCTGGTAGAAATTCTCCTCCGGCTCTTCACGCTTTCTAAACGGCCAAAACCATTGGCGCTTTTTGATCGGAGGCGAAGTGCGGTCGAGCATATATTTACTGTATTATACTAATAATACGCATATTGCGAGTGAGAATTTGAAGTGCATGTCATCAAGCTCCGCTTCCATCAGGAGCCGCATTGCTGTGCGTTGGGGCATGAATGGTGGGTTAAGTTAACTCCCCACAACGCTCTCCGGTAAATCTTCCCCAAACACCCGCTGATAATATTCGGCGACCAGCATCCGTTCGGCTTCGTCACATTTGTTGAGGAAGCTTAGGCGAAACGCGAAGCCCACATTGTTGAAAATCGCCGCATTTTGGGCCCAGCTAATCACCGTCCGCGGGCTCATTACCGTAGAAATATCGCCGTTCACAAACCCTTGGCGGGATAGATCGGCGACTTTGATCATGTTTTCCACCGTCTTGTCGTCGGTGTCCGGAACTTTCGACAGGATGACCTTTGCTTCTGTTGCGGCGGGCAGATAGTTTAGTGTGACAACGATATTCCAGCGATCCATCTGACCTTGGTTGATCTGCTGCGTGCCGTGATACAATCCGCTCGTATCGCCCAATCCAACCGTATTGGCGGTGGCAAATAGCCTGAAATTCGGGTTGGGGCGGATCACCCGGTTCTGGTCGAGCAGAGTCAATTTGCCTTCTGCTTCCAGCACGCGCTGAATCACAAACATCACATCCGGACGTCCCGCATCATATTCGTCGAATACCAGCGCAGTCGGTGTCTGTAGCGCCCATGGAAGAAGCCCTTCGCGGAATTCCGTAACCTGCTGGCCATCTTTTAGGACAATCGCATCACGGCCGACCAGATCAATACGGCTGATATGCGCGTCCAGATTGATCCGGATACACGGCCAGTTCAGGCGTGCAGCCACTTGCTCAATATGCGTCGATTTTCCGGTGCCGTGAAAACCCTGCACCATCACTCTGCGGTTAAATGCAAAGCCTGCCAGAATTGCGGCGGTCGTGTCCTGATCAAACACATAGGATGGGTCGAGATCGGGGACGCGTTCATCCTTTTCACTGAAGGACGGGATTTGCATGTCGAGATCGATCCCGAATGTTTCACGTGCGTCAACACTTTGATCCGGCGCGTTCAGAACGGTTTCGCCGCTGCCATCGGGATGGGTGTTGGGTATATCAGTCATATTCGTCCTTTGAAATCTCGGCCATTCCCTATGGAAAGCAAATCGCACGAGCCACTATCTAAAATCCGGTGATTCCTTAAGCTGCGTATAGGCCGCGATCACTTTTGCCAACTGTTTCTCATGCGCGCGATTGCCATCGTTGCGATCGGGGTGATATTTACGCACCAGTTCCGAATAGCGCCGGCGAATATCAATGCGTCTGGCATCTTCCCCAAGCCCTAGTGTCTTCAAGGCTTTCTGGTCTGCCGAAGAAGCTGGCGGGGTATATTTATGCGCGCCGGAAATATTCGAAGAGAATCTTGCGCCAATGGCATCCAGCGGATCGGTAAAATCGGCCCATGCCGGTGCATCACCGGGACCATCATAGATTCGCCGTGATGAATCCCATCCGCGCACCGGGTGCTGTGCTTCGAAAATCTGGTCGCTGTTCATGCCCTCAAAATAGTCATAGCTTTGGTTAAACTCGCGAACATGACCAAGGCACAACCAACGAAATTCCCCGGGTCCGTCATAGCTGTGATGCGCACCATAAACGGGCGGCGCGCGAAACTCGCCGGTTTCTGTGCAGCCATCAATCGCACAGGTCTGACCATCGCTGTCTACGCGGCCATGGAAGCGATTGGGTTTCTTTTTGGGAGAGCTGCTGTTCAAATTCCGTTCGGGCTGAGCTATTCGAAGTCAGTCTGTCCTTTATCGAGAAACGCCCTTCGACAGGCTCAGGGCTAACGGTTATGGTGTCTGTCGAACAAGCAATATGGAGATTCGATGACCAAAGGTCCAGTGCATCAGCAGATTGAAAAGCGGCTTTTGGCCGAATTGTCGCCGACATCGCTCAACGTGATCAATGACAGCGCCCAGCATCATGGCCATGCGGGAGACGATGGCAGCGGGGAATCGCATTTTACCGTAGAGATTGAGTGCGAGGCGTTCGCTGGACAATCGCGCCTGAACCGGCAGCGGATGGTCAACAAGGCGCTGGGTGATTTAATGCGTGAGAAAGTGCACGCGATGGCGATCAAGGCGAAAGCGCCGGGGGAATGATCCGATGCGCGTGTCTTCTGGACGTTCGGAATGACGCAATCTTGCTCGTGCGGGTGAGGGACAATGACTTATGGTATTTGCCCGGGGGGACGATCGAACAGGGTGAAACTGAGAAAGAGACGTTGATCAGGGAGATTGACGAAGAACTAGGTGTACAACTTGAAGATTGCAGCATCTGCTTTGACCGCGCTGTTACTGGTCCTGCCCTTGGGAGGGCGGGAGATGTTGAACTAAATTGCTTTCGGGCAAAATGGGATGGCGTGATTCAGGCTCGATCGGAAATCTCCGAGGTAGAATATTTGCCGATTGATCGGCTCAACAAATTTGCACCTGCGGTCAGAATATTGGTGCAAAAATTGCAAATTGAAGGAGCTATTGCGTGACGACTAAAGTGAATCTCGCCGATGCCTTCTCAAGCTTCACGGATCATTGGTCCCCCAAAGTGGCTGGCAATATCAACAATATGCAAGTCAAACTGGCAAAGTTTGAGGGGAAATTTGACTGGCATCACCATGACCAGGAAGACGAGTTATTCTTGGTTGTTTCAGGAACGATGCGGATGGGTTTGCGGACCGGTGATATTGATGTGGAAGCCGGGGAGTTTATAATCGTACCGCATGGAACGGAGCACCGGCCAGAGGCGCTCACAGACGATTGCCATGTGCTGTTGCTGGAACCGAATACAACGCTGAACACCGGTAATGTGAAAACTGACAAGACGGTTGAGGTGTTAGACCGGCTTTAGGAAGCGCTATCCGGTCCAGTTCACCCATGCACCGTGGGCGTGGGCATAGCCCAGATTTGCTGGCTTACCGTCGCCGGGCCAGTGACGTACAATCACTTCGTGACTGAATGTCGTGCGGTTGGTTTCCACCGCAATCCACGCAAGGGGTTTTTCGGCGGTCGCCTTTGCACCGGCTGTTTCCATCGCCTGTTCGATATGAAGGCGCGTTTCGGGCGGTAGATATTGCCAGACAATGCTGTGCATCAAGACCCGGGTTACGCCCTCGGCTTGCGGCAGCACCAATTGCTCGTCCACCCAATTGGCAGCATCGGCCTTCGAAACAATAGGCGGCTCTTGTTTCGCCAATGCAATCGCAGCTTCCATCCGTTCAAACCGGGCTGGCATTTCCGGCCATATATAACCTTTCAGGCGCATGGTGACTTGGTCGTCCGTCAAATCGATCGGATTTTGATCACAGGCACGGGCACTGACAATTTCTACCGGCGCTATGGGGGGATGGGGGCCTTTCCATTCCGGTTTGATCTGCATCAGGGAATGTTGCGGTCCGAACGAAATACCGCCCAGATCATAATGATAACGCCCCATCATGGTGTTGACGCCCGCGCTTGCACCAAGTTCGAGCAAGTCAAATTTTGGACCGACCCGTCCGGACAGCCATGCCAGTGCGGCCATGAAATTGGCTGATCGCCCCGACTCATTGGTCTGGGGCGGGTTGTCGAACCACGGCAACAGGTGATCGTCATGATCGGCCACGACCTGACCGATCAGATTGTCGATAGCCGATTGATCGCGGACGCGGCCTTCATAAATCTCTGCTAAGCGCGGTTCCTGGCCGGTCAAATATAGATGGTGCAATCCGCCGGTCAGACGCAGTGGCATTGCATCTTCCAGCGGTTTGCCCTGCCAATGTGCGATTTTCTGACCGCATTTTGTCGGGCCGGGTATCAGGGCCAGTTGGGCGAGGATGATCGAAGCGGTAATCGGTGCATCGTTTTTCAGGCAATGTTCGGCTTGACCGCGCATACCCTCGGCAATATCTTCAACATCCAAAATATCCATATAGCATTGCCCTTTTGCCAGTGTCCGATTAGGAGCGCCTACCTATGGCTGAACCCCTTATCTTTGCAATCCCCAAGGGACGGATTCTCGACGAAGCGCTGCCCATGCTGAAGGCTGTTGGCATTGAACCGGCACCGGAATTTTTCGACAAATCCAACCGCAGTTTGATGTTTGCCACCAATCAGGCGCATGTATCGATTATCCGGGTACGTGCCTTTGATGTGGCGACCTTTGTCGCACATGGCGCGGCGCAGATCGGGATTGTCGGGTCGGATGTGGTCGAGGAATTTGGCTATAGTGAACTCTATGCTCCGGTCGATCTGGGTATCGGGCGTTGCCGGCTGTCGGTCGCGCAACCCAAAGATGACGCGGAGCAGATTGGCGATGTTTCGCACCTGCGCGTTGCGACGAAATACCCCAATCTGACCAGCCGCCATTTTGAGGCCAAGGGTATTCAAGCGGAATGCGTGAAATTGAATGGCGCAATGGAATTGGCGCCGTCGCTTGGTTTGTCCCGGCACATCGTTGACCTTGTGGAATCTGGCAGCACATTAAAGGCAAATAATCTAATCGAAACCGACCGGATAATAGACATATCTGCGCGGCTGGTGGTCAACCGCGCCGCGTTCAAGATGCGTAGCGCCGAATTGACCGGTCTCGTGCAAAAATTCCGCGAACTGGTTGGGCAGGTATAGTGGTCTTGCGGCTATCCGCCTCTGACGCCGGTTTTGACGCAGCATTTGACGCACTCGTGAACGCCCGGCGAGAGGCCGATGCGGACATATCCGCCGATGTAGCTGGCATTATTGCAGATGTGCGGGCGGGCGGAGATGTGGCCATTGCGCGTCTTACCCAGAAATTCGACGGCCATGATCTGGAGCAAACCGGTTGGCGTATATCCGATACGGAATGTGAGGCGGCGCTGGAGGGACTGGAACCCCAATTGCGAGTTGCGATTGAGTTGGCTGCGCTCAGAATTCGTGACTATCATGAGGGGCAGGTCCCTGAAAATAGAGACTATTTGGACGACGCAGGCGTGCGGATGGGCGCGCGGTGGAACGCGGTGGAGCGTGCGGGTATCTATATACCCGGGGGTCGCGCGGCTTACCCATCTTCGGTTTTGATGAATGCCATTCCAGCAAAGGTTGCGGGCGTGGACAAGATTGTCATGGTGACACCCACTCCGCATGGCGAAGTAAATCCGCTGGTTCTGGCGGCTGCGAAGATCGCAGGCGTGGATGAACTATGGCGAATTGGCGGCGCACAAGCGGTTGCCGCATTGGCATTTGGCACAGAGAAAATCGCACCGGTAGATGTCGTGACCGGTCCCGGAAATGCCTGGGTAGCGGAAGCAAAGCGTCAGGTTTACGGCGTTGTCGGGATTGATATGGTCGCCGGACCGTCAGAGATTGTTGTGGTGGCAGACGGCCAGAATAAGCCTGATTGGATTGCCGCCGATTTGCTGTCGCAGGCCGAACATGACCCAACCAGTCAATCGATATTGTTTACAGATGATAGTGAGTTTGCGGACCAAGTAATTGAAAAGGTTAAAGAACAATTAAAATCACTGGAAACGTCAGAAACAGCAAGCACCAGCTGGAATGACAATGGCGCGGTTATTTTGGTCGATCGGTTGGATAAATCGATCCCGCTGGTCGATCGATTGGCGCCGGAGCATTTGGAACTGGCCTGCGAAGATGCGGAGGCGTTGTTTGGCAAGGTCCGTCATGCGGGTTCTATTTTTCTGGGCCGCCATACACCAGAGGCAGTGGGCGATTATGTCGCTGGCCCCAATCACGTGCTGCCAACCGGCCGGCGCGCGCGCTTTTCGTCAGGACTGTCGGTGACTGATTTTATGAAACGCACCAGCTTTCTGAGCTGTGACGAGAATGCTATCGCAAAGATCGGCCCGGCTGCGGTGGCGCTGGCCGAGGCTGAAGGATTGCCAGCCCATGCCGAGAGTGTAAGGAAGCGTTTGAAATGACGACCGTTCGTGCTGCGCCTGTCGAAGCACCACTATCGCCAAACCACTCTACCAACGTTAAAGGCCCTTCGACATGTTCAGCACAAATGGCGAAAAACCAAGGGATTAAATATGACTATCTCACTTTATGACGCCGTAATTCCGTCGCAGCTCCAGATCATTGCGGCAGTGCGCGCGCTGGTCGACAAGGCAAAAGCCCATTGTGAAGACAGCGGCACAGCGCCTGCAGAAATTATCGGTGCGCGTTTGATCGAAGATATGCAGCCCTTTTCCTATCAGGTAAAATGCTGCCGTGAACATTCTTTGGGTGCGATTGAAGCGGTCCGAGAGGGCGTGTTTACGCCAAGCCTGGCTGCGCCGCCGGATAGCTGGGAAGGCCTTTATGAAAAGCTTGATGAAGCGACATCAGGACTAAAGGCGGTCAGCGAAGAAGAAATGACCGGCTTTGTTGGACAGCCGATGGAATTTCGGTTTGGCGAGACGGTCATGCCGTTCACCGCTGAAAATTTCCTGATGAGTTTCGCGCAACCCAATTTCTATTTCCATGCCACAACCGCCTACGATCTGCTGCGTGAACGCGGTTTTCAGATCGGCAAGATGGACTTTGTCGGTATGCCCCGGATTGGCCAGCCATGAACGCTAAATCTTCTTCCCGGTCGGCTGCGCGTTTGGGCGCGGTCCAAGCCTTGTTCCAGCATGATATGGAAAAAACGGCCATTCCGCGCTTGTTAAAAGAATTTCATGATCACCGGTTGGGCGCAGAGATTGAAGACGATCAATATGCCGATGCGGAAATTGAATTTTTTGACGAAATTGTCGTCGGCGTGGCTGAGCGCAAAGATGAGATTGACGCGTTAATTGCCGAAAAACTGGCATCTGGCTGGTCTTTGAAACGGCTCGACAAAACAATGTTGCAAATCCTGCGATCGGGCAGTTTTGAACTTTTATCGCAGCAAGATGTTTCAACTGCGACCGTGATTGATGAATATGTTGATGTCGCCCATGCGTTTTTCGATGAAAAGGATGCCGGCTTCGTTAACGGCTTGCTGGATAGCATAGCTAAACAGGTGAGGGGCTGAACCAAAATCCCCTCGCTATGTTGTAGGGGAATGGCGTTGTCTGATTTTTCAAACCCGTTGGATGCAGAATTTCGCGCGATCATCAAAGCGCCGGCGGCGCATCGATACGACCCAGATCAATTTGATATATTGCAGGCACGAATAACTGCCGCACGCTTCGAAAACTTGCGCGATTTGCAGCCAATCTCTATTCTGTGCAATGATACCAAATCGTTGAAGGACGAAGATATCGCCTATGCCAATCGCTTTAGGGAAGCGGGCAGCGCGGTCGAACATGCAAATACCCCGGGGGCACCACGCGGGTTTTACGGTTTTGCGCCAGTGGCTGGAGTTACCGGCGCAAAACCTTCAATCCGGCTAGCTTTGGAATATGTCCTGAAATGAGTGAATTTGATTTTATTGATGAGCTAAAGACATTGGCGACCCATCCCGCCGCACGCGGCTTGATGGACGATGCGGCCGTTCTGCCATTTGGCCGGCATAAACTTGTCCTGACCCATGACATGATGGTGGAAGGGGTTCATTTCCTGCCCGATGCGGACCCCGCCGATGTCGCCTGGAAGCTTGTGGCGGTGAATCTATCCGACTTGGCTGCCAAAGGCGCAAAACCTCTCGGCTTGCTTCTGGGTTACGGAAAATCTCGTGATGATGATTGGGACGCAAAATTTATCAGCGGCATCAAACAGGCCATTACGCACTTTGGCGTTCCGCTATTGGGCGGTGATACCGTTTCAATGGGGGATGGCTGTAAGCATGCATTTGGGCTGACGGCATTTGGTGAAGCGAAAGGGCATATTGTTCCGGCGCGCTCGGCTGCGGTGCCCGGCCATGCGATTTATGTGACCGGTAACATCGGCGACGCATGGGCAGGGCTACAGATTGCCATAGGAGCGGTTAAAGCGCCAGACTTTGAGACTTGTGCTGCTCTCTTGAAAGCACATAACCGGCCAGTGCCCTTGTTGGAAGACGGCCGTGCCCTGTCTTCTTTGGTAAGCACGATGATGGATATCTCGGATGGGTTGTTGATTGACGCCTCGCGGATCGCGGCCGCCAGCGACGTCATGCTGGAGATCGATCTCGACAAAGTGCCGTTATCGAGCGCTTATAGATCTGCGTTTGGAGATGATGCAGAAGCACGGATGAATGCAGCAACCGGCGGTGACGATTATCAATTGCTGCTGACCGCAAGTCCCGAAACGGTGCTACCGATTCCGCTCACTCGGATCGGGCGATGCAGAACTGGCGCTGGCGTCACGGTGATGCGCGCAGGGGAACCTGCTAATTTACCGGAATCTTTAGGTTTTGTGCACGCCTGATTTTCCGGTTTCGCTGGTCAACGCAGCCGTGTAAAATCAGGACTTGCAAGGCTCGCGCTTCCCGCACTATAGGCATCGCCGATAGTGCCCCGGTCCATTGGGGTGCTTTGTTAAAAAAAAACGCAGGGGGAGCGCAGCGATGACCGTTGTTACCATTTCAATTTTATGCGGCTTACTTGCCGTGTTATACGGCTTCGTTACCAGCCGTCAGGTGCTGGGCGCACCAGCCGGTAATGAAAAGATGCAAGATATTGCAGCAGCTATTCAAGAGGGCGCACAAGCCTATCTGAACCGGCAATATCGCGCGATTGCAATTGTTGGCGTCGTTGTTGCGGTTCTGGTTTATATCTTTTTGGATATGTCGCGCGGCGGCGTTCCGATTTCGACCATCGGGTTTTTGCTCGGATCAATTTTGTCTGGTGTAGCGGGCTATGTCGGCATGAACATTTCGGTTCGTGCCAATGTCCGCACGGCACAGGGCGCTAGTGATAGCTTGCAAACTGGCCTCACCGTTGCGTTCCGCGCGGGCGCCGTAACCGGCATGCTGGTTGCTGGTCTTGCGCTTCTTGCGATTGCGATCTTCTTTTGGATTTTGACCGTTCAAATGGGCTTGGAAGCGAAAAGCCGCGAAGTCATCGACTCTCTTGTTGCGCTAGCATTTGGTGCTTCCCTGATTTCGATCTTTGCACGTTTGGGCGGCGGTATCTTTACCAAAGCGGCTGACGTTGGCGCTGATCTGGTCGGTAAGGTTGAAGCTGGCATCCCCGAGGATGATCCACGTAACCCTGCTACCATCGCGGACAATGTGGGCGACAATGTTGGTGACTGCGCTGGTATGGCGGCCGATTTGTTCGAAACTTATGTTGTGACTGTTGGCGCAACCATGGTGCTTTTGGCGCTCACCGTTGGCGATCTGGTTGGCAATGCAGTACTGAACGATCTGATGGCTCTGCCCCTCATCGTTGGCGGTGTTTGCATTATCACTTCGATCATCGGTACGTACATGGTCCGTTTGGGCAGTAGCAACAACATCATGGGCGCTTTGTATAAGGGCTTCATCACCACTGCTGTTCTCTCCATCCCGGCAATCTACTATGTCACAATGCGGACTTTGGGCGACATGAACGCGCCTATCGGTCAGGCTCTTGATGGCACCGGCGGATTTACCGGCATGGCGCTGTTCTGGTGCATGATGGTTGGTTTGGTTGTTACCGGTCTGATTATCTGGATTACCGAATATTACACGGGCACAGAATATCGTCCCGTGCGTTCGATCGCTAAATCATCGGAAACCGGCCACGGCACAAACGTGATCCAGGGTCTGGCTATCTCGATGGAAGCTACCGCATTGCCAACATTGGTAATCGTGGTTGGTATCGTCGTGGCGTTCCAATTGGCTGGTCTGATTGGCATCGCATTTGCCGCTACCGCAATGTTGGCTTTGGCCGGCATGGTTGTCGCGCTTGATGCTTATGGCCCGGTTACGGACAATGCCGGCGGTATCGCCGAAATGTCCGGTCTGGACGAAAGCGTTCGGAACAAAACCGATGCGCTGGACGCCGTGGGCAACACCACGAAAGCTGTGACCAAGGGTTATGCCATTGGCTCTGCTGGATTGGCGGCACTGGTTCTTTTCTCGGCCTATACTGCCGACCTCAAAGAGTTCTTCCCGAACCTTGAAGTCAGCTTCAGCCTTGAAAACCCTTATGTGATTGTCGGATTGTTGCTTGGTGCATTGTTGCCATATCTGTTCGGTTCCATGGGTATGACCGCTGTGGGCCGTGCTGCTGGCGACGTGGTGATTGATGTTCGCGATCAGTTTAAGAATGATCCGGGCATCATGGATGGCACATCTCGTCCCAACTATGCGCGTACGGTTGACCTTGTGACCAAGGCGGCGATTAAGGAAATGATCCTGCCTTCGCTGCTTCCGGTGCTTGCTCCGATCGTCGTGTATTTCGCGATTACCGCGGTTGCCGGTCAAGCGAACGGCTTTGCCGCGCTTGGCGCGTTGCTCCTTGGTGTAATCGTCTCTGGCCTGTTCGTTGCTCTGTCAATGACAGCAGGCGGCGGCGCATGGGATAACGCGAAGAAATATATCGAAGACGGCAATCATGGCGGCAAGGGTTCAGACGCCCACCATGCAGCAGTGACCGGCGATACTGTGGGTGATCCGTACAAGGATACCGCAGGTCCGGCCGTGAACCCGATGATCAAAATCACAAATATTGTGGCTCTGTTGCTTCTCGCAGCTTTGGCACATGGCGCCGCGTAACACGCAAAGCCAGTTGGTTTGAAAAAGACCCCGCCGGACGAAATTCCGGCGGGGTTTTTCTTTGGTTTCGGCGTGTTTCCTGCGTTAATCGGATATTACCCAATTTCCGCTACTTATCAGATCGTTACGGACATAACGGTGGGATCAAAACGGGCAAATGGCAAATGGGGCTGCCACAACAATGAAAACCGACAGTTTTCCGCGTAACTGCGGCGACCGGATCAGCCTCGCGTCCTCTGCCTCCGCGCAGCTCATTGCCCCGGCCGAGTTGCCGCCGATGCTGAAATCGGATTGGATCAAGCTGGCGCACAATGCGGTAGAGCCCAATATTTTTTACGAATATTGGGCGTTACAGCCGGCCATTGCGGAATTTTGCAGTAACCTGGATATGCGTTTGTTTCTGTTTTGGGCGGGTCAGCCAAATTGCTCCGACCTGATCGGTCTGCTGCCCATCGCCCCGACCAAACAGTTCGGACGTTGGCCGGTGCCACACATTCAAAACTGGATGCATCACAATTGCTTCCTCGGCACGCCGCTGGTGCGTACAGGCTTTGAACGACAATTCTGGCAGGCATTATTCCGTAAGTTGGATACATGTGATTGGCCGGGCTTTCTTCACATAAACGGCATGACAATCGGCGGACCTCTGGATCAAGCGATGCGTGCGGTTTGTGATACACAAGGCCGCCGCTGCGATCTGGTCCACAGCGAAGCCAGAGCATTGCTGGAAAGCGATCTGGGCGCTGATGACTATTATGCGGCAACGGTCCGGGGCAAGAAGCGCAAAGAATTACGTAGACAGGCGAAACGACTGTCCGAATTGGGGCAAGTGACATTTGGGCATTGGCAAGATGCGACGGGCCTTGAGCCATGGATCACAGAATTTCTGGCATTGGAGCGGCGCGGCTGGAAAGGGAAAAATGGATCGGCGCTGGATTGCAATCCAGCTACGCAATCCTTCTTTTCCAAGATGCTGAAAGGTGCGGCAGATGAAGGGCGGCTTGAACGTCACGATATCCGTCTGGATGATATGCCGCTCGCCATGTTGATCAACCTTCATTCCGGTTCGGCCAGTTTTTCATTCAAGACCGCCTTTGACGAGGAATATGCGCGCTTTTCTCCCGGTGTTTTGCTGCAACTCGAAAATCTCAAAATCCTCGATAATCCCGGGAATGTCTGGATGGATAGCTGTGCGGCGGAAGATCATCCGATGATCGACAGCCTGTGGTCGGAGCGCCGCCATATCGGCCGCTTTTCTGTCGAGCTATCCGGTGTTGGTCGCAAGGCATTGTTCCGCAGTGTCCGGATGGGAGAGGATTTGATGGCGCAGTTAAAGGGTCGCGAAATCATAGATGTGATGCAGATGATGAAATGAACAAAATGACCGGAAAAACGGATTTTCAAAGCTGCGTATTCGGCGATAAAATGCTCGCTGAGTTTGCCGATTGTTATCCTGAACAGCCAAAGATTCTAGATCACGCTTTGGTTTCGCACGATTTGTTGACGCTGGATGCGCTCGCGAAACTGGGCACTGCGCTGCCAAGTTCCAGCGTAGAATATAATCCCGGTGATTTACCGGTCGGCATCGCGCCGGAAGATGTGCCGGACAACGGCATGTCCATAGCCGATACCATATTGATGATCGAAAATTCGAGCAGCTGGGCAGTGCTCAAAAATATCGAACAGCTGCCGGAATATGAGGTGCTGTTGCTGTCGTTGCTAGAGGAAGTCCGGCCCGTTCTGGAAAGCAAAACGGGAAAGATGCTGCAGCCCCAAGGGTTTGTCTTTGTCTCTTCGCCCAATGCGGTCACACCCTATCATTTCGATCCGGAACATAATATCCTGCTGCAACTGCGCGGGGAGAAGCGGATGACCGTATTTCCTGCCGGTGACGAACGATTTGCCCCGGCGACGCTGCACGAAACCTACCACACCGGCGGTCCGCGCAACCTGATCTGGAAAGATGCTTTCTTCATGAATGGGCAGGAACACCACCTGACCCCGGGCAAAGCGATATTCGTCCCGGTCATGGCCCCGCATTTTGTAAAGAACGGCGCACAGCCCAGCATATCCCTATCCATCACCTGGCGCAGCGACTGGAGCTTTGCAGAAGCGGATGCCCATGCATTTAACGCATGGCTACGCGCACGGGGAATGGAGCCAAAGGCACCAGGACGCTTTCCGGCGCGCAATAGGGGAAAAGCGATGGCTTGGCGAGTGTTGCGGAAGTTGCAGGGGTTGAGTGGCTAAAATCGCTTCCGGAAACTCACTTCCACATAACGACCGACCGGATCGATAAAGCCCGGTTGGAAACGCAGCGGCACCAGCCCGCCCGGGTCGCGCACATCCTGAATATCGTCAAAGACATTGTCGATGCGAAGGGCGATTCTGCTGCCCTTTAGAAATTTGATATTTTCCGTCAGCTTGCCGCGATTGTCGAGATTTATGAACATGCGCAGGTTGAGTGTCGTGAGATCGGAAAACCGCAGATCCGATCCAGTTATGCCGCCATTGACGCGCGTTGCGCTTTGATGCTCGCCCTGTATCCGAAAGCCCAGCCCATTGTTGAACCAGCCGCCGTTCAGCTCAAATTCGTGCCGCGGGCTGCCGCCATTTGATCCTGTTGCCGAGCCGTTCAGCAAATCCAGTTCCTGAACACCGGGACGGATGAGGATACGGTCGTCCAATTTGATCGTGTGATAGGCGGAGGCGAACCAACGGCCGCCGCTGCGCCGTCCGGGTCGGCCGCCGGGCCTTCCACCCGGCCTGCCACCCTGCGCACCGGGCGGGGTCCCTCTGCGCTGACCGGCCTCGGATGGACGCTCGCTGCGTGCCACCTGTTGCGGCTTGCCATCGGGATTTGCTGGTGGCCTGCGACCGGCACCCCTTGGGCCGCCGCGACCGCGCCGTTGTCCAAATCGTTTGCGAAAGTTAAAGCCGTAGCGAATATTCTCGCTCCGCACGTTGCTGTAATTTACCGGCTGTCGGTCGATGGCGATCAGCCGCCCGTCGCCATCGCGGGTCACGCGGCCGGGAAAGGCGGCTTCAATTTCGGGCGTAAGCGTAGGAAAATTGGAAGCCACGTTGGTGCTGTTGTTACGGAAATATTCCGCAAGGAAAGTCATGCCATTCAACCATTCCGGGCGATAGTTGACGGCGAGTTTAATATCCCGGCGCTTTTCAGCAGGAAGGGTCAGGTTGCCGCCGGTCGTGATCGACGCCAGTACCGTTTCCCCCTGCGTGAAATCAAATATTGTGACATTTGGCGTTACAATTGCCGGGTTGCCCAGCTGACTAATGCTGGGCGCGGCATCTTCGCCAATGGCCGAAGCTGTGATCGCAAAGCCATTAAATGGCTCCCAGTTCAGGCCGAAACCAAATTCCAGCAAACCGCCAAAGTCCGATTGGTCAGAATATCCCAGATTGCCATTTATCGATAATTTCCCGATCGCATCGGCGACGTCGATATTTTCATCGGCCAGAGGTATTTCAATATTTATCCCAGAGCTCAGAATATCTCGTGACAGCGAAGCTTCGGTTGTGGTGCCATTGGTGATATTCCGGCTGTCCAGTTCGAGGCGGCTATAACCGGTGCGAAACGTCGTGGAAACCGGGCCGGAGGGGAGCAGAAAAAGTGTGCCGGATATAGTGGCGAGGTTATTGAAGGTCTGATCCACTGCGCGGGCTTCATCGGTGCGCGGCGGCGAAAGCAATGATCCGAATTCGGGGGCATTTGGATCAACGGAACCATCGGCGATCGCCGTTTGCAGGGCGGTAATGTCTCCGGTGCGATCCGTGTCTGTATCCGTCTGCGCGCGGGTATAGTCCGTCGTTAGGGACCACCGCCAGTTTGATAGATTGCCGTTTAGCGTTGCTCCTGCTTGCGCCGTATTGGTCTCGACAATGCGGTTCAGCGGACCAAATTGCGTGAAATATCGAAATAGCGGGTCGGTTGCTCCAGGAACGTTCAGGGCGCCACTTGGTAATCCCTGTAATCCACGAGATTGATCAAAGATATATCCCGCGTTGAGGGAAAGCGACGTACCATTTTTGAAAGTGCGACTGTACACGCCGTTTAGTTCCAGATTGTCGGATGGTGCGAACAATGTACGGAAATCGCCTAAGCCGACAAATGTGCCGGCGGCATCCTGAACAATGTCACGCTCTGCCTCGGTAATTGCGGTTTTGTTTTGATATTCAATATTCAGGTTCAGGCGGCTGTTTTTACCAATTTTCGAGAGCGTGGATTCCAGCTCCGTCTGCCCCTGACCGCCGCTGGTGGGAACACCATATTCCGCTTCTGCGCTAATCCCGAAAAAGCCGTCTTTCAAAATGAAATTGATGACCCGTTGATCGGGGCGATAGCCATATTGCAGAGCGACTTCTTCGGGGAAGACTTGCACTGTTTTAATTGCTTCGGGTGGTAGGTCACGAATTTCGCGAAATCCGGAGGTGCGCTGACCGTTGATCAGAACAATCGGCCGTCCGCTGCCGCGCCCTCTGCCCGAAGATGTTTGTGAGGAGAGCGCGCCGACCAAGTCTTGAATCGAGGATGCTCCAAAACTCTCTATATCGGCGGCGTCGAGCTGTTCGATGGGGGATAGATTTGTTTCCACCGAACCGGGCGGAAATTCCGCAATAACGATAATTTCTTCTTTGGCGTCACCGTCAATTTGGGTTTGCGCCATGGCAGGACGGCTCGCGCTGGCCAAAAGACTGAGCAGCAGCAAGAAATTGCACGACATGATGCGAAAGATGTTCATGATTTTATATTGGCGGTCTTTAAAAGTTGGGGGAATATGCCTGAGATGCCGTGTTATTGGCGAATTCGCAACGGATTGATTGTATTAATTTGTCGCAAATAACGGCGTGAAAGCAAATCCTTCCCTTTTCGGTATTTTACGTTTATGGCGCACTGCAACATCCGGGCAACAAGTGGGTTGGCCCATGATTTAGAGGGATTGAACACGCCGAATGGCTAAAGAAGAACTATTGGAAATGAAGGGGATGGTTCGCGAACTGCTCCCAAATGCTATGTTCCGGGTCGAACTGGAAAACGGCCATGAGATATTGGGCCACACAGCGGGCAAGATGCGTAAGAACCGTATTCGCGTTCTCGTCGGTGACGAAGTGCTGGTTGAGCTGACCCCCTATGACCTGACCAAAGGTCGTATCACTTATCGTTTCAAGTGACGTGCCGAGGCTCGTCCTCGCCTCGTCCAGCCCGCGCAGGCTAGAATTGCTGGGCCGATTGGGTGTTACCCCGGATCGGATTGTCTCTCCGGATATTGATGAAACACCTTTGAAGGGCGAGCTGCCGCGTGACTATGTCTTGCGGATGGCGGCAGAAAAGGCTGTTGCCGTCGAACGCGCCAGTGACGAGATATTAATCGCTGGCGACACCACCGTTGCGGTGGGCCGCCGCATATTGGGGCAGGCCGCGAACGATGCGCAGCAGCGCAAATTTCTGGAATTGATCAGCGGACGGCGGCACCATGTCATGTCCGCTGTCTGCGTCGTTGCCACAGATGGTACAGCGCGGACCAAATTATCTGATAGCATCGTCAAATTCAAACGCCTTCAGCACAGCGAAATCGATGCTTATATCGCGTCCGGTGAGGGGCAGGGCAAAGCTGGTGGCTACGCCATTCAGGGTATCGCCGAAGCTTATGTAACCTGGATCTCGGGCAGCTATAGCGGGATCATGGGGCTTCCGCTTTATGACACACGCAACCTGTTAATTTCGGCTGGGCAGCCAATTGCCTGACGATATTTCCGGCTGGCTCTATGAAGCGGGTATCGGTGAGAACCGGGCGATGCTGGTCGAACAGGGCGAAATTACAAAGATCAGGATAGAACGTCAAACGGATGCGGTACGCGCCGGGGCCGTTGTCGACGCGAAATTTGTCACACAATGGGTCGCGGGCCGCTCTGGCATCGTGGAACTGGCGAACGGTCAGGAATGTCTTTTGCAACCGGTGCCAAAGGGGCTTACCGAAGGTGCAGGCGTGCGGGTGGAGATTATCCGCGAAGCGCTGATCGAAAAGGCTGGTCAGGCAAAAAGAGCAAAGGCACGGCCAGCCGGCAGCGATGCGGAAATTACTTCCGGTTTCACATTGCTGGACAGTATTTCGGCCAGCGGTCAACCGGTCCACAAGGTCCAGCCCCATGACAGCGATGTTTTCGCGGAGCTGGGATGGCACGAAGCGGCCGAACAGGCGGAGTCGGGCCGTCTCGCATTTGAGGGGGGCAGCTTGATCATCTCGTTGACGCCGGGAATGACTGTCATTGATGTCGATGGTCCATTGCCCCCATTTGAGCTGGCGAAGCGGGCGGCGAAGCAAATTGCTCTGGCGATCACAAAATTTGATCTGTCCGGCTCCATCGGTGTCGATTTTCCGACGTTGGAAGCCAAGGCGGACCGGGCCGGGGTAGCGGCGATATTTGATCAATATACGGCCGAAAATTGTGAGCGGACGGCGATGAACGGATTTGGGTTCATGCAAATCGTGACGCGCAGCACGCGGCCGTCGGTGGTTGCGGTTGTTCAGACAAACAAGGTTATGAATGCGGCGCTGAACCTCCTGCGTCAAGCGGAACGCAATCGGGGTGCAGGGCAGTTGACCATCGAAGCGCATCCGGCGATTGCGGCAAAACTGAATCATCGGCAAAACTGGCTGGACGAACTGACAAAGCGAACGGGCCGAGCGATAGAGGTGAAGGCCAATGGCGATATCTCGATAAACGGCGGACAAATTTCGACCAGATGATGGTGCAAGCTTGCAATTTTCGAGATCGCTCTGCAAAGCCAGCCGATGACAAAAACCATCTTATATGACTATTGGCGCAGCTCGGCCAGCTATCGGGTGCGGATCGCTCTGAACTTGAAAGCTGTGCCTCATATCTCGGTTAGTACTAGCTTGTTGGATGGTGCAAACAAGGCACCCGGATATGTGGAACGCAACCCTCAGGGGTTTGTCCCAATGCTATCGATTGACGGGCATGATCTGACGCAATCTTTGGCCATTATCGACTATCTTGATGCGAATTTCGAAGACCCGCCGATGGTGTCCAGTGACCCGCTACAACGCAGTAGAACATTGGCGCAGGCGATGATCATCGCTGCGGATATCCATCCGGTAAACAACCTGCGCATAATGAAATATTTGAAGGAACAGCTGGGACAGGATCAGGACGCGGTGAACGATTGGTACCGCCACTGGATTATAGAGGGATTTGCGGCTTTGGAAGAAATCGCACCTGATGAGGGGTTTTTTGGCGGCAAGGAACCGAATCTCGCCGATGTCTGTCTGGTGCCACAAGTCTATAACGCGCGGCGTTTCGATACTGATATGGGTGCGTTTCCGAAATTGGTGCGGATTGACGCTGCCTGCAATACACTAGAGGCGTTTCGACGGGCGCATCCCGATGCGGTAAAGCCGAGCTAAAGAGGAAAGATTATGAAAATTGAAGGCGGATGTTATTGCAAGGCGGTACGCTATCAAGCCGAAGGCGAGCCGATGATGAAGGCAGAATGTTTCTGCCGCGAATGCCAACATATTACCGGCGGCGGGAATCTGCTCGTGATGGCGATGCCGGTGGACGGGTTTGAACTCACCAAGGGCGCGGTGAAAGGCTTTACGCGCGACGATATCGAAAATGCGGTTACCCGCGAATTTTGTGAAAATTGCGGCACGCATCTGTTCACGCGCGCGCCGGGATTTGATGCGGGCGTGATCATCAAGGTCGGATCACTGGATGACCCCAGCGTCTTTGGCAAAGCGGACAGCGCCAATTTCGTCAGCGATGCACAGCCCTATCACAGGTTGCCGGATGATATGCCCTGTCACCAGAAATGGATGCACGACTAAGCAATGACCAATAAAAGATGGATGTTAGCGTTACCGCTATTGGCGGTAAGTGTACCGGTTTGGGGTCAGGATGTATTTCAAGGAGATCCCTGCTCAGATGCTGGCGGTGGTGGCATTTGCGATGAGGGGTTGGGGAGCAGTGGACAAAAAGACCTCTCTCTCGTGCCGCTGGCCGTAACGAGCGCCGACGATATTATCGTGGTCGGGCCGGCATTGCCCGATCCCATTGGCGACAAGGCCTATTCGATCACGTCCGTTGAAGTTGAAGATAATTTGCGCATCGAAAATGCTTTGCGCGATGTGCCTGGATTACAGCAATTTCGCCGTTCGGACGCGCGTTCAGCCAATCCGACCAGCCAGGGAATTACGTTGCGCGGATTGGGCGGCAATGCTTCTTCCCGCGCGCTGCTGTTGCTCGACGGAGTTCCCCAAGCTGACCCGTTTGGTGGCTGGATTGCTTGGCCGGGATATGATGCACTACCCATCGACTATGCCACGATAAAAAGGGGCGGGGGCAGCGGTGCTTATGGACAGGGGGCCATCGCGGGCACCGTCGAACTGTTCAGTAAGAATGTTGGCGATCGGCTCGAACTTGGCGCTGCTTATGGCAGCCGCAATAGTGTGGACGTCGATATGTTGTTCGGCCGGGAACTGGGCGGCGGGCAACTGACTGTCTCCGCCAACTATGCGCGCGGTGACGGGTTCATTCCTATCATCGAAAGTCAACGTGGTTCGGTTGACCAGCCGGCGGAATATGAACAAGCCGGGATTGCTGTCCGCTATGTTGCGCCGCTATCCGAAAATACCGAATTACAGGCCAATGTCCGCGCCTTTACCGATGACCGGGAACGCGGTTTTGAATTTAGCGACAATCACAATGACGGCGCCGATGCCAGCATAAGATTGGTCAATCGTAATACGGATGGCTGGCAATGGTCGGCGCTAGGCTATGTCCAGATTCGGAATTTTGACGTTAGCTTTGGCGGTGTTGCTGCGGATCGTAATTCGGTTCGCCGGGTATTTGAACAATTTAACGTGCCTTCCACCGGCCTCGGCGCGCGATTTGAGGTGCGGCCTCCGGTCGGCGATGATCTGGAACTACGCATCGGCGGTGATTGGCGGCGCACGGAGGGTGTGACGAACGAGAATTTCTTCTTTGCCGACAATGACACGCCGCGCCGAAGCCGCCGGGCGGGGGGCAGCACCGCGACTTATGGTGCGTTTGTTGAAGCAAGTTTGGAAGCCACAGAGGCCCTGACGTTGACCGCGGGTAGCCGCATAGATTTTTGGTCCATCGACGATGGTTTCCGGCGAGAAATTGAGCTTATCAACCCCTTTCCGGGCGCGGAGCGTAATAATGCCCAATTCGCCAATCGCAGCGGAACGGAATTTACCGGGCGGGGCGGTTTTGCTTTTGAGGCAACTGATGACCTGACCCTGCGCGGCGCCGCATATCTCGGCTGGCGTCTGCCCACACTAAATGAACTGTTTCGCCCCTTTCGTGTCGGCCCCGATGCGACCGCGGCAAACGAACTGTTGGAGCCAGAGCGCGTCAAAGGCGCTGAGCTTGGTTTGGATTGGACGAGCGAAAATATTACAATCGGTGTAACCGGCTTTTACAATCAACTTGATCGTGCCGTCGCTAACGTCACTCTGGACAATGGCCCGGGATTATTTCCCGGTGTTGGATTTGTTTCCGGCGCGGGTGTGTTTCGGCAGCGGCAAAATCTGGATTCTATTGAAACACGGGGCGTGGAGATTGATGCCGAGTTAGATCTATATGGCTTGGTCGACGGCTTATATTTGCGAGCCGCTTATTCCTTCGTCGATGCAGAGGTTAATGCTTCGGGCGCAGCGTTAGCGGTCGACGGTCTTCGCCCGGCACAAATTCCGGAACATAATGGATCAGCCGAAATCAATTGGCGTGCCGAAAAGGGGCATGGCGCCAGCCTGTCCGCGCGCTATATTGGAAGTCAGTTTGAAGATGATTTGAACCAGCGGCGGCTGGCAGACGCATTCACAGTGGACGGAAATCTGACTTTTGCCGTCAATGATCGTTTGTTGGTCGAAGGGCGGGTTGAAAACCTGTTCAATACGCGAGTAGAGACCACTGTCAGTGGTAGTAATATAATTGAACGCGCCTTCCCAAGGACATTTTGGATTGCACTTCGTGCCAAATTTGAATAAATATTACATATGAGCAACAAGCATACGCCTCTGGATGATTTTATTCCCTATCAGTTGTCGACCTCGTCTAACGCGGTAAGTGACCTGATTGCGAGGGAGTATAAGAGTCGTTTTGGACTGAAAATTCCCGAATGGCGGGTGATGGCTGTGCTGGGAAGTCGTGGAGCTTCGACGCAGCGGGATCTGGTTGAAGCGACATTGATGGACAAAGTAACAGTGAACCGGGCAGTCAAAGCTTTGGTGGATCGGGCGCTGCTCGGGCGTAGTCCCAATGATGCCGATGGAAGATCCCACCATCTGCAGTTAAGTGACACCGGCCGCGATCTTTATGATCAGATTATGCCGGCCGCCGAGGTGATGGAAAAGAAGGTCATGTCGGTGCTGAATAAAAGCGAATTGAATGAGCTTTCTGAGATGCTCTCCAAAATCAGGCGATCTGCCGATAATATCGCAGCCCGGTGATTATAAAAAAGGGCGACCAGTTTGGGCCGCCCTTTTTTGAAT
Organism: uncultured Sphingomonadaceae bacterium; assembly: GCA_938003725.1. Taxonomy (GTDB): domain Bacteria; phylum Pseudomonadota; class Alphaproteobacteria; order Sphingomonadales; family Sphingomonadaceae; genus Parasphingorhabdus. The sequence goes on from CALKXX010000223.1 coordinate 24,708, forward strand.
TTGGATCATTACCCTAGCTACATCATCGCATCGGAGATCGAGCAGGCCGCAGGCCCAAGGATCACGATAAACAACGTTGGCAGAATGAATAGAATGAGCGGAATCGTCATGATGGCTGGCAGGCGCGCGGCTTTTTCTTCGGCGCGCATCATCCGGTCATTTCGGAATTCAGCGGACAGAACCCGCAGTGACGAGGCAAGTGGCGTACCATATTTTTCGGTCTGGATCATCGTCGTCACCACGCCCTTAACATGGTCGAGTGCGACGCGATAAGCCAGATTTTCAAAGGCCTGACGACGCTCGGTCAGAAAACCCAATTCGATGGATGTCAGAGAGAATTCGTCGGCCAGTTCGGGATAGGCACTGCCCAATTCCTTGGCCACACGCGAAAAAGCGGCGTCGACCGTAAGGCCGGCTTCTGCACAGATGACCAGCAGATCGATGGCGTCTGGAAGGCCCTTGCGGACCAAATCCGTCCGCTTGGCGATCAGGTTGTTGAGATAGATATCCGCCCCTTTATAGCCCAGGATAGTTGCACCGGCGAAGACACCGAATTTCTTGATCGGCGTCCAATCACCCAGCCAGCCAAATCCATAAATTGCGAGCGCGGCGCCGCCGCCTAAAACAAGTGGAAGTACCAAGCGGCTAAAGATGATGATAAACGCAAGATCCTTTGAGCGGATACCGGCTTGTGCCAATTTCTGCTGTGCTTCTTTCACCTGGTCGTCTTGCAGGACTTTCAGTGATTTTAACCAGTTGCGGACCAGGTCCGTGGTATCACTTTGCTGGACCAGCTTGGCGCGTTTCTTGGTTGTCGAAGCGGTAATACCGGCTTTCAATTGCTCGCGTCGCTCGTTGAGTGATTTAACCCGCTTCGCCATTGGATCGCGCACGGTAACCGCCGCATAGATAGCGAAAAACACGGCCAATGTGGCCACGGCGGCCAAGATGGTTGCGACCCATAGGACATCAATTCCAAGCAAGGTCGGGCCAGCGGCGGTTGCGCTTGCAGCAGTGATCAAAGCGGTTGTCATTACATCCGTACCTTTGTTCTAAATCTCGAAATTGACCATTTTGGCCATGATGAACACGCCAATGCTCATCCATGTCAGTCCGCCAAGGCCAGCGACAATCAAGCGATCTTCAGAGAAGAATCCTGAGAGATATGTCGGGTTCACCGAATAGACGAGGCCGAACACGATGAAGGGCAGGGAGCCAACGATATAGGCGGATGCTTTCGATTCAGACGACATAGCCTTAATCTTGAGCTTCATCTGTCCACGCTTACGCAAAACATCGGCAAGGTTGGCCAGTGTTTCGGCCAGGTTACCACCGGTCTCTCGCTGAATCGCAATGGTGATGCAGAAAAATTTAAATTCCGGCGTATCCAGCCGCTTTGCACTTTCTTGAAGCGAATCCTCCATGGTGCGCCCGATTTTGATACGGTCGACCACTTTACCAAATTCTTCACCAACCGGTCCGGCAATCTCTTTGGCAACAACCCCGATGGTTTCCGTGACCGGCAAACCGGAGCGCAGTCCGCGTACCAGCAGTTCGATGGCATCGGGGAAAGTGGCGGTGAATCTATTGACGCGTCTGTTGATGAGAAACCCGACAATGAAATGGGGCAGGCCGAGGCCTACAACCAAACCAACAAACAGACATAGAAGCAGCGGCGCGCCTTGAAAAAACAAGCCCGCTCCTACCAGTGCAAACAGACCGCCACACACATAGAAAAATTGCGACAGCTGCCAGTTATTCCCGGTTTTCTCCAGGCGTACTTGCAGGATTTCCATCTTGGTCATGGAATCACCAATGGGCACGTTCTTTTTCTTGCGCGCGCTCATTGCTTTTTTCATTTGCGCTTCGACTTTGACATTCTCGCTATCGGAATGGCGGAACTTTACTTTGTCGAGCCGCTTTGCTTGGGCTTTTGCCTCCGACGGTCCGGCAAAGGCAAAGATCAAAAGCATCAGCATAGTCAATACGCCGGCTGCTATTAATGCTATTTCCATCATTTCAATTGCTCACTTTCCCAGGCCATAAAAACTTAGCGCGCTTATGACGCCGCAGTTTCTTCCTTGGCTATTTTTGCCTTTTTCGAAGGGAGTAGCGATTTCAAGTTACCCAGCTTACCCATCAGCGATGGCTTAGCGGCATCGTCGCCGTCTTCGCCTTCGACCTCGACAGAACCCAATATCTGGTCAGCCAAGGTGATGATTTTTGTCGTTGCCTTGCTGGATTTTCCAGCCTCGACAAATGCCTGACCCAGCTTCGCGGCATGCGCAGCGGTTTTGGGATCGGCGGGAACCATGATATCGATTTTTCGCTCGATTGATGTTTCAAAATCCTGCCTTGAAATTTCCAGATTTCCCGACTGAACCTTGTTGGCGACAATGATCACTTTGCTTTGTGCCGCATGCGACTTGAGCCATGATAGCAAACGGATGGCATCGCGCGCCGAAGCCAGCGTTAATTCCGTCACGATGACCGTTGCGTTCACATCGCCCAAAAGGTGCGGATAGCTGATCAGCATATCGCGCGGAAGGTCAATGACGGTACATTCAAATGCTGCACGGAACTCTTCCTGCAATTGGAAGAAGGCCGTTCCATCGGTCATCATCGGTGAGTTTATCGGTGCTTCTGCTGACAATAGAGACAGTTTTTCATTTGCCTTAATCATCGCGCGTTCGATAAACAGACCATCGATACGGCTGGGATTGTCAATGGCGTCGGTCAAACCACGACCCGGCTCCAGATCCAGCGCAAGCGCGCCGGTTCCGAAATGCACATCAAGGTCGAGAAGCGCCGTCAGACGCTCCTTTTCGTTGCTCAACAACCAAGCCAATGAGGTCGCAATTGTCGAAGCACCGACGC
>CALKXX010000224.1 GCA_938003725.1 uncultured Sphingomonadaceae bacterium
TCAGTAATCTCTGTGTACAGCCGGTAAAGCCGCCCGCTCCGGTTGGAGAACAGCTTTGGGTGCCGCTTTTCCCAACATACTCATAGGCCCGGACCCGTTCGGACCAGGCTTCGTTTTTCGCGTCATTAGGGTTGCCGCGCAGTGTTTCGGGAATCCGGTATCGCTCGCCTTCATCCTTACGGGCACAAACGACAATTTCATTCTCGCTACTTTGCGGACACACATCATCGCCATAAATAACCAACTGATTGACCCGGTCACCGGCTTGATCCTGCGCACTGGCGGGAGCCGTCATCACAAGCCCGGAAGCGAGCAAAGAGGCGGAAAATATTGCAATATTCTTCATATCATTTCCTTTGCCGTCAGCGCAATGAACGCCCGCTGAAGCACATTATGTCATCAAATTCGTTTGGAAAGTCCGATGGCCACACGGCATCCCATTCTGATGGCGGCGCTTAAAAAGGGATAGCCAGGGGTTTCTTCAGCACCGGAAGCGATTGCTGTTTCCTTATGCTCTAGCTCCTCTTCCCGAAACTTTGCGATCATCGCCGACAATTCCGGATCATTTTCGGTTTCCAACTGGTCCAATTGTTCCTGATAATGCTGGTCAATTTCGGTTTCCACCGCCGCCGTACACGCCATAGCCGCACGCGGCCCCATCGCCGCGGTCGTGGCGCCCAGCGCATATCCCGCTGCCTTCCAGAAAGGTTGCAATATCGTCGGACGGACCCCGCGCTCTGCAATCATCCGGTCAAATGCGTCCAAATGCACCTGTTCCTGGTCTGCCATATGGCGGATCGCGCCGCTATCGGGCGCGTCATCACCCATGACGGCCAACTGTCCGGCATAAATCCGGGCAGCACCATATTCCCCGGCCTGATTTACCCGGATCATCGAGGCAATATCGGCCTTTGCCCTGCCAAGTTCCGGGGCTTTTACTTTTTCAGCCATTGGTTTTGCCCTTCCGGTTCATTGCCGACAATGTGAATATGAGCATGGCACCGCCGACGGACAAGAGAAAGTTGAACCCGGCTAACGAGATACCAAATAGCGACCAAGGCGCAACGTCACACCGTGCCAGCGGCGCATTCAGGATTGATTCCAGCATATCACCACCCGCTTCGGGAGCGGTGGCACAACTGGTAATACCTTCCCACCAGCCATATTCGACCCCGGCATGAAAACCGCCAATCAATCCGCTGGCCAATATAGCAAGTGCGGCCAACAGGATCATCATTCTGGACCCGGCGATTTGATTGAACATGATGCCCAACAGCGCAAATATCAAAGCGGCGAGATGCGGCCATCTTTGCCACATGCACATTTCACAGGGGTAGAGCCCAAATATATATTCGCTGATCAGCGCACCCCCGAGCAAACCGGACGGGATGATCAATGCCAGCCAATAGGGAGAGCGTAAAAAAGCCAAGGTCAGGCCCTAGTTTTTCGCCGACACCTGCTTTTTCGCAGATTTTGCGATCGCAACCTTCATACCATCCGGGCCGAGGCGCCCGATCGTCTGCAGGGCATAGTGCATCTGGAAATCTTCAATGCCATCTTTTTCAAGCTGTTCCGCCGTTTCGGTGAAACGTGGATCTTCCTTTATATCCTCTTCCAGCACATCATCGTCCAGCTTCACTTCATTGATGAGGTGGCGGCGTAGATCGGATTCGCGAAAACGTGGACGGGTTTTATAGTCCGGATCGGAAAGCTGCGGCACCATGATATCGGGTTCGATTCCGCCCTCCTGCACCGACTTCCCGGATGGTGTGTAATAGCGTGCGGTCGTCAAACGCAGAGCAGATGTATTGGACAGCGGCAACAGCGTCTGCACCGATCCTTTACCAAAACTGCGCTCTCCCATGACCAGCCCGCGATGATGATCCTGCAATGCGCCAGCAACAATTTCAGAGGCGGACGCAGAGCCAGCGTCAATAAGAACAATCACCGGCAGGCCGCCAGTGGCATCACCGCTTTTTGCAAAATAGCGCTCAATGTCCGATTTTTCACGGCCTCGCTGTGACACAATTTCGCCGCGCGAAAGAAATACATCGGACACCGCCACCGCTTCATCCAGCAAACCGCCAGGATTGGAACGCATGTCCAGAATATAGCCCAGCGGCTTTTTACCCAGCGATTTGTCAACACCGGCAATGGCCGCTTTCACATCGGCCCCGACATCCGCGGAAAAACTGTTCAGGCTGATTACGCCGACATTATCTTTCACTTCCCACGTCACCGGCTTCAGATCGATGATCGCACGGTCCATCGATACGTCAAAGGGTTTGTCGCGGCCCGGGCGGACGATAGTCAGACTGATCGGTGTGCCAGGTTTACCGCGCATTTCTTCAACCGCTTCGTCCAGCGTACCGCCGTAAATCAGCGCACCATCGATATGGGTAATATAGTCACCCGCCTTCACCCCTGCTTTGTCAGCCGGCGTATCCTTGAACGGAGCTATCACCTTTACCGCACCATCTTCCATCGTAACCGACAGACCAAGGCCGCCATAATTGCCATCGGTTTGCGTCCGCAAGGTTTCAAAGTCACTGGCGTCGAGGAAACTGCTGTGCGGGTCAAGGCTGGCCAACATGCCGTTAATCGCCCCCTTGATCAGATCTGCGTCATCGACCGTATCGACATAGTCATTTCGAACGCGGTCAAACACACTCATAAACTGTTCCATTTCCCGATAGGTTTTCGCATCTACCGCTGAAATCGCAGAGGTCGTGGCGGGCAGCAGAGCTACGGTCAAAACCAGAGCGGATGCTTGAAAGAACTGCTTTTTCATATTGGAAATCCTGTGGGTATAAATCTGTGTCAAATATAAGCCTGAAATGCGCATAAAGCCAAGTATCTTAACCAAATATGACGCTTTGCTTCGATCAACAGCATTTATATCACAAAGCTATCGGCAAATTTACCCGACGAGAGCGGCAATATCAATCGGCCGGCCGTTGCGGCGCAGCTCGACAGTGACGGTTGGCTCGTCATTTCCGGATCGGCCAACCGGCGCGCCCTGTACCACCTCTTCGCCGACATCCACGCTGGTATTTGCCATATTGGTAATCAGGCTGGTCCAACCCGCTTCATGTTCGATAATCAGGATGTTGCCATAGCCCCGATAACGACCAGAATAGGCAATGCGCCCCGCCGCAGGTGCAACAATCTGGGCATTTGCATCAACCGCGATCGTCAAACCGCGAGAGCGATATCCACTATCGGAAATCTCTCCCAATCCGGTCACAATCTCTCCAATGACAGGCAGCCGATAGGCACTCGCAATATCCGGATCTCGCGGCTTCCCGCTAACCGGCGCAGAGCGGCCTTGTCCGGGGCGCAGCATCGGTCCATCAAGATCAGCGAGCGATTCGCGCACCGCTCCGCTACGCTGTATCTGATCCATCAGGTCCAATATGTCGCGCGCCTCTTCTCCCAATGCCAAAGCCCGGTCCTGTTCAATTCCGGCATCATTGGCAAATTGCGACGCAGTGATGCGTTTATTTGCCTCTAGTCCGGCAAGTTGTTTGCGGCGATCCGACAGGCGCTGCTGGCTTTCATTGAGCGATGCAATGGCGCGTACCGATTGCGCGCGCAGCTTCTCGCCTTGCTGCACTTCTTCACGCAAACTAGCCGTACGCCGTTCAATTTCCGGCAACACAGTCGACATGATGGAGCGGATATAGATGAGTTCATCCAGTGAGCGGGGTTCGACGAGAGTAAGCGCGGTTGGCTTGCGGGTCATCATCTGTAACGCAGCGGTCAAACGAATAACCGGGCCTTGTTTTTCCGCCAATCGCGCCCGTTGTTGCTGTTGCAGCCGCCCAACGATGGAAATCCGGGCACGTGCAGCTTTAATATCAGCCTCAGCGCCTTGAATACGCGCCGCAAGAGCAGCCGCCTCACTACCAAAACGATCCGCGTCATTGCTCGCTGATTCGGCCTGCCGGCGCAGTGCATTGCCGCGCTGCTCAGCCCGTTCCGACTGTTCGCGGGCACTGATCAACGCGCGTTGTTCCTCCGCCATCGACGATCCCGACGTCTGCGCCGATAGTGCTGCGGCAAAAAATCCGACCGATATAATGAGGGGCAGAATCATTAATATAGCGCGCAACATCGGTTCACCCTTCCCTGTGATAGGGATGGCCGGCCATGATCGCAGTAGCCCGAAATAGCTGCTCTGCCAACATGGCCCGCGCCATTAAATGCGGCCATGTTGCTTTGCCAAATGAAAAAAAGTGATCGGCATCGCCCCGTTCTTCGTCACTCAAACCGTCGGCTGCGCCAATCAGGAACCTTGCTTCCCTGACGCCATTGTCGCGCCAGTCCTCCAGAACCTTTGCAAATTTTTTGGAGCTCCAATTCTCGCCGGTCTCATCCATCGCAATGATTTTTGTTTGACCGTCAATCTTGGGTTTTTTTCCGCCTGTTTCAGGCAGCTCGCTTAGTTTCACATCCCAGGATATGCGCTTCACATAACGTGCCACAAGCTCTGCCTCCGGACTGCGGCCAATTTTTCCGCGGGCGACGATATGCAATCTCATCAGCGCTGGACCTAAGCCTCAGCAATTTCCGTCTGGCCTTCGTCACCGACGGCCCACATGCGTTCCAGATTATAGAAACTGCGTACTTCGGGACGGAACAGATGAACAATAACATCGCCGGCATCAATCAGTACCCAGTCGGCATTGGCCAATCCTTCAATTCGCGCAGTGCCGCCAGCTTGTTTCACCCGCTCTGCCAGTTTCTGGGCAATCGAGGCAACCTGCCGGGTCGAGCGACCTTCCGCGATCACCATATGATCCGCGATATTGCTTTTGCCATCCAACGGTATGGATACGATTTCCTGCGCCTGATCGTCATCGAGCGATTGCATTACAAGCGCAAATAGGGCGTCCGACTCCGCCTTCCCTTCTTTCGAAGAGGCGGGCGTCAGCGCGTTGCTTTTCGGTTTACTCAAGTCAAATCCTAATCATCTGGGCAAATTAGCCGCCGAGTCACCACGTCGCGAACGCAGCGATCAGCATATTCTTCATGCCATTGAGGCCGGGCCATCCGGATTGCGGTGGCCGAGCGGGGGTCGGAACGATAGCGCAAGAAAGTCAGCGCCGGCACACTCCAATTGGTCCAGTTACCAATCTGTCTCGCAGGGTGGACGAAGCTCCGGAGCCAGGCCATCGCGGGAGCCGCAAAAGCATCGTCATCATAGCCGGGCCTGCTGATAACTGCAATCGGCAAAAGCCGCGCGATTTTGCGCCAGTCTTTCCAGCGGTGAAATTGGGCCAGATTATCGCTACCCATGATCCATATAAATTGCCGTTTGGGGTAACGTCGCACAAGTGCCCGCAATGTGTCATATGTATAGCGCGTGCCCAAATCCTGTTCGATCGCGGTCGGTTTTATGGTGCTGCGCCGCGTCATTTTTTGCGCAGATGCCAGCCGGGCGTGCAACGGCGCCATATCTTTTGCGCCTTCCTTTAGCGGATTGCCCGGCGAAACCAGCCACCAGAATTCATCCAGTGCCAGTTGCTCCATGGCAAATAGGCTAATCGAACGGTGCGCGCCATGAGCGGGGTTAAACGATCCGCCTAGAATTCCGGTCGTTTTCATGACAGGCGGGGCCACGCCTTCCATGTTCCGATGGCGTAGAACAGGCCATATACCAACACGATGATTGAGCTCCATATGGCAAAGCTGTTCACTTTTTCCGGGATCAGGGCAAGCATGGGAAACAGCACCAAGCCCCGCAACAGATAGACTATACTTATGGCAATCAAACCTGTGCGCAGGAGCGGTGGTTTCCAGACCAGGCCCGCACCGGCAAAAGCAAAATAAGCCCAAGCGGCAAGGACCAGCGCAATCCCAATCGTGATAATCACCGGATAGAGCGAACCTTCTTCCGCCATCCTAGCCATATCTTCACCGGCCCCAAAAAACCTGTACCATTCGGGACCACCAATGATCACGCCAATATGCAACAGGCTGGCCAAAAGGCTTAATATGCCGCCACCGATCAGTAACTTTTGGCCCAAGGCGATGGAGATTTCCATCAAGGCCGCACCTGTCCGGTGCCCCGCACGACCCATTTATATGTCGTCAAACCCTCTAGCGCGACGGGGCCTCTGGCGTGCAATCGTCCCGTTGAAATACCAATTTCTGCGCCCAGACCAAATTCCCCGCCATCGGCAAATTGGCTAGAGGCATTGTGCATCACGATTGCGCTATCGGCACGGCGCATAAATTCATCTGCCGCAATCTGGTCTTCGGTTACAATGACATCGGTATGGTGCGATCCATGTTCGGCAATATGGACAAGTGCTTCGTCCACGCCCTGCACCATGCGCGCAGAAACAATCGGCTCCAGATATTCGGTGCCCCAATCTTCCTCCGAAGCTTCCACGGTGCGCGGGTCGAGTTCCATAATCGCATCATCGCCGCGAATCTCACAGCCAGCATCTATCAAGGCCCTCAACAAAGGTCCGGGCGCTGGATAATCCTGATCGATAAGAAGTGTCTCCATCGCACCGCAAATCCCGGTCCGCCGCATCTTTGCGTTTACCGCGATGGCAATAGCTTTGTTCTGATCTGCGTCTTTGCCGACATAGGTATGACAAATCCCATCGAGATGCGCGAGCACCGGCACGCGCGCCTCATCCTGTACCCTCTGGACCAGCGATTTGCCGCCGCGCGGGATGATGATGTCGATCAGACCGCTAGCTTTCAGCATCGCGCCCACTGCTGCGCGGTCCGTCATTTGTACCAGTTGAATAGCATCGGCGGGCAGGCATTCAGCGGCAATTCCGGCAACCATCGCACGATGAATGGCGCGATTGCTTTCGATAGCTTCCGATCCGCCGCGCAGAATGACTGCGTTGCCCGATCGCAATCCCAAGGCTGCGGCATCCGCAGTCACATTGGGGCGACTTTCATATATAATTCCAATCACGCCCAAAGGCACGCGGACACGTTCCATCACCAGTCCGTTGGGCGGCGCGCTACGGTCGATAATCTCGCCGACCGGGTCCGGCAAAGCTGCTACATTTTCGACAGCTTTTGCGATAGATTCCAACCGCTCCTCATCGATCATCAACCGATCAAGCATCGCATCGCCCAATCCACTTTTGCCGGCACGCTGCATATCCGACCGGTTGGCCTGCAAAATCAGATCGCGGTCATCTCTCAATTTTCCAGCGGAAGCCCGCAAAGCCAAGGCTTTTTCAGCATCGCTCGCACCAGATAACTTGGCAAAGGCCGTGCGCGCGGCACTGCCCATATCGGCAATCAATTTGACGTGATCGGTCATAGCCGCCTGCTAGCATGTGCATTGATGCAATTTAAACCACAATATTGATCACAAATGTAACAATCGAATCGCTGGATTGCGGTATTTTTCGGTAAATTTTACATTAATAACTGACAAATATGTCAATTCATCGCACTGCTGGTTCGGCTCGTCACGACTCGCTTGTCGATGATTCGCTTGAGCATCTTCCTCCTGCTAATGGCCTTTTCGGGGAAAAAGTAATTTAACGGCGGGTCATGCAAAACCAAAAAACCAAGTTAGGGCTTATGGCTCGACTGGATCACATGTTTACAGATCGCGAGTTTTTCATGCGATCCCATGGACAGGTTCGGTTTTTAACTATCTCTGCAAAGCTCCAAAAACGTGCGGCTCTGTTCGTCGGCGCGGCGCTAGGCCTCTGGCTCGTTATTACGCTTGCCATGATGGTCAATCAGCTAACCGTGAGCAGCGAACGGATGGCGCTCGCCGAAAAAGAAGCGGCGGTAAACAGCTCCGAGAACCGCGTCGCCGCATATAAAGATTCGATTGACGACGTCGCAGAAGACCTGGGCAAGCGGCAAGATGTGCTCGACCAGATGACCGAAAAATTCGTCGGCAGTGAAATGAGCAGCGAATCGGATGCCCCGCGCGACGCCGACGAAAAAACGCAATCCGACAAACAACTATCGGACAATACGAAAAAAATTAGCGCAGCCTTTCCCGAAGCGGCACAGCTTGCTGAACTGGAAGCGCGGCAGATCGCTTTCGCGCATCGGTTAACCCGCGCTGCGGATAAACGCACAGCCGCGGCAGAGGCGGCTATTCGCAAGTTTGGACTAAATCCGGACAAGCTCGCACTGGCGTCCGTTCAGAATGTTGGCGGACCTCTGATTCCCTTTTTCGAGAATGACAAAGAGGGCCTGCATCCGACACTGGAACGGCTGAACAACGCATTGCAACGTATGGATGCGCTGGAACAGACATTGCTCGCGATCCCGTCGGCCATGCCTGCGGATGTGATGATGATGTCCAGCAATTACGGATATCGCCGCGATCCCATTACCGGCGGCGGCGCCATGCATAGCGGTATTGATTTCAAGGGACCGCACGGCCAGCCCATATTGGCGGCAGCGAACGGGATAGTAAGCCATTCCGGATGGAAGTCCGGTTATGGCAAGACTGTGGAAATCACACATGGCAACGGATTGATGACGCGTTATGCGCATCTTTCACGCCTGAATGTGACCACTGGTCAAAAGGTGACTCAGGGATTACAGGTGGGGGCTATGGGAAGTACCGGGCGCTCGACCGGGACGCATCTTCATTTTGAAGTGCGCCTGGACGGAAGAGCTATTAACCCCCGGCCATTTTTGGAGACGAATACAGATGTTCTCAAAGTCAAAGCCAACGCACGACAACGTGCCATCAGCTCCGCGCAGTCAGGCGCCAGCCGTGGCCAGAAATAACGGGACCGGCGGGTCAAGCTTTTCCATCATTGGAGACGGCATCACCATTACCGGCAATATCGATTCGAAAGTTGATCTGCATATCGACGGCGAAGTGATCGGTGACATCAGGTGCCTCTCACTCGTGCAAGGCCCATCCAGCAAAATTCAAGGTGCGATTATTGCCCAAAATGCCAGCCTGTCTGGTGCGGTAGAAGGATCAATCGACGCAGGTGATCTGGTCATTTCATCCAGCGCAAGGATCGGCGGCGATGTGAGCTATGAAAATGTCACCATCGAACAGGGCGGCCATGTAGACGGCAAGTTCAAGCATAAGAGCGCGAAAAGCCCCAATCTGGCAAAAAGCACGGTGAAGGTGACGGACAAAGCGTTGCCACTGGAACTGACCGAAGGCGACAAGGCGGCCTAACGACCAGACGGGCGATCAAACGGGCCACGAAAATAGGCCACAAAACAGCTCGTCAATGTCAGTCTAGCAGATCTAGTTTCGCAGGTTTAGTTTTTGGGGGCTTGCCGCCGATAACTGAGCGCTTCGGCAACATGAATCCGTCCAACCTGTTCGATTCCGGCCAAATCCGCAATCGTCCGCGATACTCGCAGCACCCGGGTATATCCCCGCGCCGATAACCGCATTGCTTCGGCAGCCTGTGCCAGCAACGCTCGTCCTGACTCGTCGGGCGTCGCATATTTTTCCAGAGCATCGCCATCAATTTCCGTATTCGTGCGTGCTTTTAACTCCGCATAGCGCTTGCGTTGTAAGATTCGCGCATTTGCAACCCGTGCAGCAACAATGGCAGATCCCTCTGCCGGTGGCGGCATGGTCAAATCCGCTGCGGAAAGTGCCTCTACCTCGATGTGCAAATCAATCCGGTCCAGCAGCGGTCCAGAGACTTTGGCTTGATAATCCGCTGCGCATCTCGGTGCGCGCGCGCAGGCAAGTGCAGCATCGCCCAAATGCCCACAGCGGCAGGGGTTCATCGCCGCAACCATCTGAACCCGCGCAGGAAATGTGACATGCGCATTGGCCCGCGCCACGCTAACCTCTCCGGTCTCAAGCGGCTGTCGAAGCGAATCGAGCACTGCGCGCTGAAATTCCGGTAACTCGTCGAGAAATAGAACCCCCAGATGCGCCAGGCTTACCTCACCGGGTCGTACCTTTAGCCCGCCGCCCACAAGAGCAGCCATTGATGCCGAATGATGCGGAGCGCGATACGGACGGGCGCGGCTGATTGTTCCCCCCTCCAGCGTTCCGGCAACACTTGCTACCATCGATACTTCCAGCGCTTCGGATGGAGATAGCGGCGGCAATATTCCCGGTAAGCAAGACGCAAGGAGCGACTTGCCCGAACCGGGCGGCCCGTTCATCAACAGATTATGCCCTCCCGCTGCCGCAATTTCCAGCGCACGTTTGGCAGTTTCCTGACCTTTTACGTCTTTCAGGTCCGGGCCATAATCCGGTTCCGGCGCATCTCCAGTCGAGGGCGGTGACAATATCGACTGCCCCTTGAAATGATTGAGCAGCGCTAGCAAATCTTGCGGGGCCAAAACTTCAACGTCTCCGGCCCAGGCCGCCTCTGACCCTTGCAATGCCGGACAGATCAGCCCCAGATTCTCGCCCGATGCATGCAGCGCCGCCAACAACACGCCCGGTGTCGCCGCTAACCGTCCGTCCAGTGACAACTCGCCAACCACCAAATAGCTGGCCAATGTCTCTGCATCCACAATCCCCATTGCCCCCAAAAGGGCCAGCGCAATCGGCAGATCATAATGTGATCCTTCCTTGGGAAGATCAGCAGGCGACAAATTTATCGTGATTCGTTTGGGCGGCAATGACAGACCCATCGAAGCAATGGCGGCCCGCACCCGCTCGCGGCTTTCCCCGACCGCCTTGTCCGGCAGTCCCACAACATTAAAGGCGGGCAGTCCAGGCGCAACTTGACATTGCACCTCTACGCCGCGCGCCTCCAGCCCCAGATAGGCGACGGTCTGTACCAGTGCCACCATAGCGCTTCATTCCCCTTTTGTTCCAAATCACCCTGACGGGATGACGCACCGGAGTCGAGGGTGAAGCGCGACTTGGCCGCAATGGTCAAGATACGGAGATGACGATCGATGATTAGGTTAAATTCCAATCAACCAGACGCTTCTACCATTTGGCAAGCGCTATGCGTGCAAAGCAAACATATGGAACGGGGCAACGAAGAAATTCTGCAAGACTCAAACAGCTATATAAGCAAGCTATGGCTAGCCATGTTTGCGGCACTAGCACTGATTTTGCCACACCAGGCTGCGGACGCATCGGATGGCAGCTACACTGTCGTCGAGACCGTAGAGACGATTGAATATGATATCGTCACC
>CALKXX010000225.1 GCA_938003725.1 uncultured Sphingomonadaceae bacterium
TGCATCATGCCATCGACAAACAGCCGCAGTCCCAATTCCGTCGGCATCCGCCCCGCACTGGTATGCGGCGCGGCGAGCAGACCCAGTTCCTCCAGATCCTGCATGACATTGCGGATCGAGGCGGGGGAAAGCTCCAGCGGCGAAATTTTGGAGATAGTGCGAGATCCCACCGGCGCGCCGGATTCGAGGTAATTTTCGACGACAACGCGGAAAATATCCTGCGCGCGGTCAGTTAGGTCGGTGATTGGGGTGGTCATCGATTATCTTCAAAATGGCTTGAATATTTTGCACGATAGTAGAGCTTGGCTGGAAAAGGCGGGTTTACTGGCATCATATCAATGATCTCCTGCACCAAGTCGGCTTCCCGTGCTATCGCTTGTTTGCAATTGTTAGAGACCTCATTCCCTCCGAGCGTTTTCTGATTATTCCCAAGCTCATAAATAAATATGCCCCGGGAAATCACTCGCTCATTATTCTCCATCGAGATAACTGTGTCAGGTAAGCCGTTATGGGTAATATCGCAATCTGGGTGGGGAGCAAGCCACGCGCTTTCAACACCTTCAAAACTTCCCTCCCAGTCAATCCGATTGATTCTCTCTTTGAATTTTTTAAGTTGTCGCCCATCTAATTTGACTTTGTCGTTCCGCGTAGCATTTTCTGGGTCATGAAAGCAGCCGTGATGACCAGGCTCCCCTTTTAGAATCCATGTGATGGAGCCAACGCCGTTCGAATTCATTTCGATTTGAACACCGGACGGACAAACTCTGTCGGAAGCATTCTCGGCACCCACAATTGCAGCAGATAAAATGAAGTTATTTGCTTCGAAGGTAGGGACCTCTTTAGCTTCTTGATCAGCACTTGGCGAACACCCGGTGACTGAAACGATCAGTATCAAAAACAGTTTAGTGAATGTTTGGTGTGTCACCGCAGTGCTTTTCCTCAGACGTCTCCGAGACTATAGTTATTGTTGCTTCAAAAGCCACACAAGAAAAGTTCCTCCTCTCCCATAGGGAGAGACAAGTGGAGCTTGGCAGCTTGCCTGCCTAGTGGAACTCGGTGAGGGGTTGTGAACCTCTGAAGTGCAAAACCCCTCACCGACTGCGCCTAAAGCAATAAATTGCCAAGGCTTGTTGCCTCTCCCTATGGGAGAGGATAGGTGAACCCCCGAAAGCCACAGGAGAATCACATATGCGCCCATCAGGACGCGCGCCGGACGAGATGCGCGCTATTTCTATTGAAACAGGTTTCACCAAACATGCAGAGGGATCATGCCTGTTCAGCTTTGGCGATACCAAGGTGATTTGCACCGCGAGTATCGAAGAGCGCATTCCGCCATGGCTGCGCGGCAAGGGTGAAGGCTGGGTTACTGGTGAATATTCGATGCTGCCCCGCGCCACCAATACCCGCAATTCACGTGAAGCGGCACGCGGCAAACAATCCGGAAGAACACAGGAAATTCAGCGCCTTATCGGACGCTCTTTACGCGCAGTTGTCGATATGAAAAAACTCGGCGAGCGCCAGATCACGGTCGATTGTGATGTGATACAGGCGGATGGCGGCACACGGACTGCGTCGATTAGCGGCGCATGGGTCGCGCTGCGTCTCGCGGTCAATGGCCTGCTCGACATGAAATTGATTTCTGAAGACCCAATCGAACAGAAAATTGCGGCTATCAGCTGCGGTATTTTTGAAGGCAATCCAGTGCTTGATCTCGATTATGACGAGGATAGCAATGCGGGGGCCGATGCGAATTTCGTGCTGACCGGCGATGGCAATATTGCCGAAGCACAGGCGACGGCGGAGGGCGAGACATTTGATGATGAGGGCTTGATGCGCTTGATGCGGTTGGCGAAAATTGGTTGTGCCCAGATTTTTGAGGCACAGGACAAGGCTATAAGCTAACAAAACCGTCACCCCGGACTTGATCCGGGGCCCAGTCCATGAAAACGCCGCTTCGCGACTTTTTTACTTACTGGATCCTGTATCAAGTTCAGGATGACGAAATGGGATGCAAATGACCACATACCGCAAACTTACCCCCGGCAAGCTCATCATCGCCAGCCATAACCAAGGCAAGGTGCGCGAAATCCGCGCCTTGCTAGAACCCTATGGCATCGAACCGGTCTCCGCCGGCGACCTGAACCTGCCCGAGCCGGAAGAAACCGGCACCACCTTTGCCGAGAACGCACTGCTAAAGGCCCGTGCCAGCGCAGATGGTGCGGACTGTGTTGCCCTCGCCGATGATAGCGGCTTGTGCGTCAAATCGCTAGATGGCCGTCCAGGTGTCTACACCGCCGATTGGGCCGAACGGCAGTGGTTTGAAGGAGATAAAGGCCGCGATTGGTACATGGCGATGGGCAAAGTTGAAGGGAAGCTTGCCGAGCAAGGTTCGGATGTGGACCGCAGCGCCTATTTCACTTGCACCCTCGCCCTCGCCTGGCCTGATGGACATCACGAGATATTCGAAGGCCGGATCAACGGCTCACTGGTCTGGCCGCCCCGGGGGACGCTGGGTTTTGGCTATGATCCCGTTTTCCAACCCCATGGCCTTGACCAGAGCTTTGCCGAACTCGATCCCGCCCAGAAACACGCGATGAGCCACCGCGCCGATGCGTTCAAAAAACTAGTTTTAGCCTGTTTCTAACGGCTAAGCGGATCTCGCCCGACGATATTTCCCGCCGGGCTATAGCGACAGACCAGATAGTCGTCCTTGCCGCTGCTAGAGACAGCGCAGCCAATTCGCTGGGTAGTGGGCCAGATTATCGCGGTATAATGTCCAACGTCACCCCAGTTACCGGTGGTGCTGTTATCGGGGAACAATCCGCGTTTAAAATAGCTTCTCTCGTCCACCCACGCGCCAACCATTTCAACGTAACTATAAGCATCGCGCGTCCCGACCCACAGGTTTTCGCCTTGCCTAGGGTTCCGACCCGTCTGCGGATCATGTGCGAATTTGCCGGTCCGTACCATCGTGTTGGCATAGCTTTTGGCATCCTTTGCCAATTCCGCATTCCAAATCAGCTTTGGCGCACCGACCCGTGCGCGCGCGTCATTATGCGCCTTCATCATCGTGTTTTGCAGGCGGCTTTGGCCCCGCGCCTTTGGCTCCATACTGGTTCGCGGCTCAACGAAAGTTGCCGGTTGAGGGCTTTGTGAAGCGCCAGAGGAGCATGCCACAAATACTGGCGTGATAAACAGGATGGCGCTAAGGGCGCGGGATATATGCATGAAATCGCCTCTACAAAATCAAAACTGAACAAGACTGATATGGGCCCGGTGGCACTCTATGTCCATTGGCCGTTCTGCGTCTCAAAATGCCCCTATTGTGATTTCAACAGCCACGTCCGGGAACGGGTAGACGCCGCGCTTTGGGAAACCGCGTTGCTTGCTGATATGGAGCATGAGGCGGCGCTGCTACCGGATCGAAAACTATCCAGCATCTTTTTTGGCGGAGGCACGCCATCGCTAATGCCGCCCGAACTGGTCGCTACACTAATCGAAAATGCCGAACGACATTGGGGTTTCGAAGACGGAATTGAGATCACGCTGGAAGCCAATCCGTCCTCGGTTGAGGCAGCCCGGTTCGCGGACTTGGCCAAGGCAGGCGTAAACCGTGTTTCCCTGGGGCTTCAGGCGCTCGACAATCAAACACTGGAGTTTCTGGGGCGCGCCCATGACGTCAAAGAAGGTCTGGCGGCACTCGCTACCGCAATGCTGACATTCCGGCGGGTTAGCTTTGATTTGATTTACGCCCGTCCCGGTCAATCGGTGGGTGATTGGCGCACCGAGCTAGAGCAGGCATTGTCGTTCGGTACGGACCATTTGTCGCTATATCAGCTGACCATCGAACCGGGCACGCGGTTCGAAACATTGGTGCGCAAGGGCGATCTGATTCCAGCTGACGACGATCATTGTGCAGATTTATTTGAACTCACACAGGAGATTACGACGGCCGCTGGCCTGCCCGCTTATGAGATTAGCAATCATGCGAAGCCCGGCCAAGAGAGCCGTCACAACCTGACCTATTGGCGTTATGAGGACTATGCTGGAATCGGTCCGGGTGCGCATGGGCGGCGGCTGAAGACAGCAACGGAGCGGCACAAGAAGCCGGAGAATTTTCTCTCTGCTGTCGATCGCAATGGCAGCGGACTGAAGATGGAACAGCCGCTTGACCCGCAAACCCGCGCGATAGAAGCGCTGATGATGGGCCTGCGGCTGACAGAGGGCGTTGATTTGGGGTTACTCCAACACAAAACGGGTTTGACCAAAGAACAAATGATTGATGAGCAATCGGTCAAACGATTGGCTGCATTGGAATTGGTGGCTGAAAGGGATGATCATTTGGTCGTCCGTCCGAAAGGCATGCCGCTGCTTGACGGGATATTGCCAGAGATCATTGTCTCAAATTGAGTGTTTGAGCCAGAGTCCACCCTCTGCTAGATTCCCTTCATGGACAGCACCCATGCTATCATACAAGACTTCTCTAGCCACCTGCGCAATGGCCGGCGCCGGTCGCAGCATACCATAAGGGCCTATGTGACGACGGCAGAGCGTTTCTGCGCGTTTTTGAGCGATCATTTGGGCGGCACCGTTGGCTCTGCTGAAATCAAATCCTTGAGACAGGCAGATATCCGATCCTATCTCGCATATCGCCGGGCGGACGGGCTTACCAATAATTCCGCAGCACGGGAATTGTCAGCACTTCGTGCATTCCTAAAACATGTTGGTGGTGATGAGGCGGAAATCCCAAAGATTAAGGGTCCAAAGGTCAAGAAAGGCGTACCGCGACCCGCCTCGCCCGACGAAATATTGGCATTGGCCGAAGATGCGCAAGAAAGCGCTAGCGACGATTGGGTTGGTGCGCGCGATTGGGCGGTGTTGCTGTTGCTCTATGGATCGGGCTTGCGGATCAGTGAGGCGCTTGACCTAACCGCAGACGCCCTGCCCCTTTCCGACACCCTGCGCGTAACCGGGAAACGCAACAAAACCCGTATTGTGCCGTTGTTGAACGAAGTGCGCGAGGCAATTGAGCACTATATCCACCTGTGCCCGCATGTGATGGAGCCGCAGCAGCCGATATTTCGCGGCAAACGTGGCGGGGCGCTGTCAGCGAACCTGATCCGCCGCACGGTGCAGCAGGCAAGGACAAAGCTTGGCATTTCCGACAAGACTACGCCCCATGCCCTGCGCCACAGCTTCGCCACGCATTTGCTGGCCGGCGGCGCGGATTTGCGGAGCTTGCAGGAATTGCTCGGCCACGCGAGCCTCAGTTCCACGCAAGTCTATACGGCGGTCGATGCAGCGCATTTGCTGGATGTTTATAACAACGCGCATCCGCGGGCTGGATAGTCCCCTAAACCGTCGCCATCCTCGCACCCGCCAGCAAAAGCGCTCCACCAGCAACGCGATTGATCAGGCGGACAATCCATTCTTTGACCTGGCCACTCGTCAATCGATCACCCGCATAGGCATATAGGCTGTAGGCTATCAGATCCAGAACAACCGTGGTGCCACCCATCAGCAGGATTTGCGGCAATATGGGTTTTGAAACATCCAGAAATTGCGGGAGAATAGCGGCAAAATATAACAGCGCTTTGGGATTGGCAAACTCGACGAGAAAACCCTTTCCAAATAGAGAAACAGCGGATTGCAACTTGCCGGTAGGAAACTGAATGCCGCCGGTTTTGCTGAAAATCGCAGACAACCCCAAATAGACCAGATAAGCGACACCAACCCATTTTATCACACTAAATACGAACGTCGATGCGATCAGCAGCGATGCGATACCCATGGCGGACAGAGCGAAGTAGACCGCGTTGGCCGATGCCACCCCCAATGTCCCGAACGCGGCCCGCTTGTGACCATTGCCAGCGCCCTGGGCCGCAATGGCGATCGCCGCGGGGCCAGGCACAAAAATCACGACGGCGGTGGTAAAAAAGAAGACGAGATAGATTCCCAGTTCCATGAAAACTCCTATTGCCGAATATTGTTTAGCAATATATGCATATTACCTAATATTATTCGGTAACAAGGAAATTATGACTTATGGATAAAGATACGAATGACATTCAGCAAAAGCGCGTACCGGAGCTGGTAATCGACGATACGGACCGAAAATTATTAGGCGCACTTACCGAAGATTCGTCCCAATCCTATTCTGACCTGGGCGAAAAAGTACATCTGTCGGCGCCAGCGGTGCACGAACGGGTCAAAAAGATGAAGGCTGCTGGTGTGATCACAAAACATACCGTCAGCCTGGACGGTACAAAAATCGGACGCCCGTTTCTCGCCTTCATCCATGTGAACTATACCGGTGCCAAAGCCCGGGATAATTTTGCCAAACTTCATGAAGATGCCGATGTGGAAGAAGTCCACAGTGTGGCTGGCGATTCATGCCTGTTGATAAA
>CALKXX010000226.1 GCA_938003725.1 uncultured Sphingomonadaceae bacterium
ATGGGATTGCATGGCTGCCTCTATGACCTTCGCGTCATGTAAGCATTCACCTGCGATGAAAATATCTGCCGGATCATTATAAAACCCATCAAGTGTCACGATTTTATCACTGCCCCCGGGCTGCAAACGGTTGATTTCATCGCGGCACCATTGGGAACTCAACCCTCCATCAAAACAAAGCAGTTGTATATCAGGTTTATCTGGCAGTGATTGTGCCGCGATACTCGCCTCTCGCATTGCTCGTGCTGCCAAGGGCAATCCAGCTACCCTTGCTATGGCTGTTTGCTCCGAAGCAAAGCAAACGACGATTTTTCGCATATATTGACCTTCTACTTCACGTGAATGATTATATTGAGCATTCCACAAAAAAACATGACATAATCCTCGAACGGAAAGGCATTGTGATACCTTTGCGTATAAACAAGAAAGATTAGGCGGCAATTCGAGCGATGGCAATCGGTGCTTCCGAATGGAGCACGTTATCCTAATTCATGCTTTGGGGGTATCGAGACACTTGACCAGTTTGGCCTAAACTAGCCGCTGCCAAATGGTCGCTGGAGGATGCATCATCCAGACATGGTCAGTTAAGTCACGGAACTTTAAGAACCAATTTCTGCACATGGCCCCCAGTGTCGCAAACCGGCAAAATCTGAAAAAAAATGGTGCTGCTAGGGAGAATTGAACTCCCGACCTCGTCATTACCAATGACGCGCTCTACCACTGAGCTACAGCAGCTTAACCATTGTGCCGGCGCGGATGCCCCGGAACCTCGCGCCTAAGACCAAAAGGTTGCGATAAAGTCAAGCGGAGTTGCGTTATCTCTTGCGGAATGGCAAATGACCAAGATGCCGAAACCACAGCCCAAATCCGAAAAAATGCGCAAAGATCAGGAAAAAGCTGAGCGACTGGCACAGCAATTGCGTAACAATCTGCGTCGGCGCAAGGCGCAGGCAAAAGACATTACCAGCAAAAATGAGGGTTAGATCGGAACGACCGCGCGTTCCGGCTCAACAATCTCAAATTCAGTCACGGCATCAATAAATTTCTGCGGGACCGGTGCGACTTCTTCTGTCGCGGGATCAAACCAGACATAGGTCAGCCTAATGACGTTGAGAAGCTCCTCCCCTCGCAATATATGGACAAGCAGGCCATAGCTAGTCCTGCCAAACCGTGTGATCCGGACCGCAATATCAATCTGGTCATCGGCTTTGGCAGATGCCCGGAAGTCGACCTCTGCATGGCGCACCCAATTGTCACCGCCAAAATGAGCCATAAAGCCGCCGAGCATATCGCGCTCGGCGCCGCCGTTCTGAACCATCATTAACGCGCGCATATATTCGGTAAGGCCGACATCAGCGAAAGCCAGATAGTTCGCATTAAAAACAATGCCCTGCAGGTCTGCCTCTGCATAGCGCACGCGTAGCGGAGTGATCAGGCGGAAGCCCTCACGCGGGCTAAGTTTGTCGGTCATTCAGATGTCAGCACATTGTGCGTTGAGCCAGTCGAGCGCCGCGCCGTCAATCCGTGGCCCAACAATCTCCAGCACTTGCCGGTGATAGCTGTTCACCCAATCTATTTGATCTTCGGACAACAAGGCTACATCAATCAACCTGCGGTCGAGCGGAGCAAATGTCAGTGTCTCAAACCCCAGCATTTCCTGTTCCGCGTTATCCACTGCCCGTTCTTCGACCAGGATAAGATTTTCGATGCGAATTCCAAAGGCGTCGGTCTTGTAATATCCCGGCTCATTGGAACAGATCATACCGGCGCGCAGCGGCTCTCCAAAGCCGCCAAAGGCTGCTATCCGGTGAGGCCCCTCATGCACCGCAAGATAGGCGCCGACACCATGTCCCGTTCCATGGGCATAGTCCACGCCGTCGGCCCAGAGATATTGCCGGGCCAAAATATCCAGTTGCCCACCGGTTGTACCAACCGGGAACACCGCCTGTGCAAGCGCGATATGCCCCTGTAAAACCTGAGTATAGCGCTTGATCATTTCGGCAGAGGGTTCGCCGACCGCCATTGTGCGTGTGACATCGGTTGTCCCATCGCGATATTGACCGCCACTATCCACCAGATAGAGGGTGCCATCTTCGATCGGACGGTTCGTATCTTCGTTCACGCTATAGTGGCATAGCGCGCCATTTGGCCCTGCTCCCGAAATCGTCCGGAAAGATAAGTCCATTAGCTTGTCCGATTGACCGCGAAATTCCGCCAGTTTCGCCGCAACGGATAGTTCGTCCTGATCGTTGAGCGCATTTTCCGAGAACCAGTGCAGGAACCGTGTCAATGCAGCACCATCGCGGGCCTGTGCGGACCGGTGGCCTGCAACCTCTGTATCATTCTTGATTGCCTTTGCGAGAACCGTTGGATCACGTTTTTTGACAATGGTAGCACCGGCATTTTCCAGCTGCTCGAAGATCGCGGCAACCGAGCGTTCAGGGTCAACGCCAATTTTCCGGTCTTTATATTCGGCAAGCGCGTCTGGGAATTCGTCATAGCGGCGCAGCGAGACTTCGTTACCCAAATGCACCCGCACATCATCGGTCAGTTTTTCGGGCGCAATGAACAGTTCCGCACTGCCGTCGGACTTCGCTATCGCATAGCCGCGCGGGACTGGCGTATTGGCGATATCCTTGCCGCGAATATTAAACGTCCACGCCACAGAATCGAGTGCGGCGATGACGGTGGCGTCAAGACCTTCCTCTGACAGCCAATTTGCAATAGCCGTTCGCTTTTCCTGCGCGCTCTTTCCGGCAAATTCGTCCGGTTGCACATCCAGTTTCGCCAAAGACGGCTCTGGCTGATCCTCCCATACCGCATCAATCGGATTGGTGCCGACGGTCACGAGCTTAGCACCGTTTTTCTCTAGCTTTGCCGCCGCAGCATTTGACCAATCTTTGGTATGTAGCCAGGCATCATATCCTATATTCGCACCTTCTGCGACGTTCGCGCCCAGCCAGTCGATCATGCTTTGATCCGCCGTCCCGACATATTCATAAAGCTTGCCATCTACCTGATCGCGGACCTGTATCGTGTACCGGCCGTCGATAAAAATGGCTGCCTTGTCCCTCAACACCACTGCGCTACCCGCCGAGCCACCAAAGCCAGTGAGCCATGCCAATCGCTGTGCATAATCGCCGACATATTCGCTCATATGCTCGTCACAAATGGGAACGACAAAGCCATCCAGACCATCTTTGGCCATTTGTTCACGCAGGGCTTTAAGTCGCGCTTCGTAGGTGGACATCAACATGAGGACCGAAACTCCTTGAAATAGCTTGTTGTCAATTACATAGATGTTTTCAGCAATTTTCGCCACCTATTTCCCACAAAGGAAAGCGCGTATGAGAAAGCCAATCCTATCTATTCTAGCCGCCGCTCTGTTCGCGGCCCAACCCGCAATTGCGCAGGAAGATACCGAAAATACCATTATGACCAAAGCTATGAAACATCCCCCAATTGCCGAACAGCGGCCGCATAGTTACGAGCGGCATGGCTATACAATTGACGATCCGTATCACTGGTTGAAAGATCAAAGCTATCCGGTTGTCGATGATGAAGACGTGCTGGCCTATCTGAAAGACGAAAACCGCTGGTTCGAACAGAATATGGCGGACCAAAAACCGCTAACCTCCACCCTGTTTGAGGAAATGAAAGCCCGTATCAAAGAGGATGAAGCGTCCGTTCCGCAAAAAGACGGCGCATGGATTTACTGGACCGAATTTGAAGAAGGCGGCCAATATAAAAAATGGTACCGCAAGCATGCTGCTGCACAGAATAGTTCACCATTGCTGATTTTAGATGAGAATAAGCTGGCGGAGGGAAAGGACTATTTTCGGTTAGGAGCGTTTTCCGTATCCCCGGACGGCAAGCTGCTGGCTTATTCCTATGATGATAGCGGTTCGGAACGGTTTGATGTTCATATTCGCGACATGGCGACGGGCGAAGAATTGCCAGATATCATTCCCGGTACGCTGTCCAGCCTGGTCTGGTCGGCGGATTCCAACAGCCTGCTCTATGGTCTGGCCAACGAAAATTGGCGGACCGACAATGCGCGGCTTCACGTTCTGGGTACCGATATCGCAGAAGATATTGAACTCTACAAAGAAGAACAGGACGGGTTCACCGTCGGCATAGGCCTGACCCAATCGGAAAAATTTATCACGATCGCGACGGGAGACAATGAAACCAGCGAAGTGCGGTTGGTACCAGCCGGCGACCCCACTGCAGAACCGATCCTTGTGTCACCGCGGCAAAAGGGCCGTGAGTATTCAGTCGAGGAGCATGATGGCACGCTCTACATCCTCACCAATGATGACCATGTGAATTTCCGCTTGGCGACAGCTTCGCTGACAGATCCCACTGAATGGAAAACACTGATTGCCGGTTCGGATCAGTTTTACCTGACGGACATGACACCGTTTCAGGATTTCTATGTGACGGAAGGCCGCGAAAATGGATTGGATCAGGTGGAAGTCCGGTCCTATACCGAACCAGCCAAGGTGGAACGCATCGCCTTTCCGGAGGCCAGTTATAATGCGGGTCTCGCCAACAACCCGGAATATGCCGTCAACAAACTGCGCCTAAGCTATGAATCGATGGTCACACCAGACACCGTCTATGACTATCATCTAACGGACAGGAATCTCGAAACGCTGAAAGTGCAAGAGATTCCATCTGGCTATGACGCGCGCGAATATGCGACCGAGCGACTGACCATTGCAGCGCGCGACGGAGCGATGGTCCCGGTTTCGCTGGTCTACAAGAAAGGAACAAAACTGGACGGCAGCGCGCCGCTGCATCTTTATGCCTATGGCGCCTATGGCTATGCTGTGCCGCCAAGCTTCTCCACATCGAGACTATCGCTGGTTGATCGCGGGTTTATCTATGCCATCGCGCATATCCGCGGCGGGGATGACCTCGGTCGCGACTGGTATCTGCAGGGCAAGCTGATGCAGCGGACCAATACATTCAACGATTTCGTCGACGTGGCCAAGGGACTTGCCGCCAAAGGCTATACCAGCAAAGGCAGCATAACCGCATCCGGCGGATCTGCCGGCGGCGAGTTAATGGGTGCCATCGTCAATAGCGATCCGGACCTTTGGGGCGCGGTGGTCGCTCATGTACCCTTTGTCGATGTGCTCAACACCATGCAGGACGAGTCATTGCCGCTAACCCCCGGCGAGTGGCCGGAATGGGGCAATCCAATCACCGACAAAGCCGCATTCGAATATATCCGTAGCTATTCCCCCTATGATCAGGTCAGCGCTCACGATTATCCGCCAATGCTGATTACCGGGGGATTGAATGATCCGCGCGTTACCTATTGGGAGCCGGCCAAATGGACCGCCAAGCTTCGTGCAACCAAAACCGATGACAATATGCTGCTTATGAAAATCAATATGGGTGCGGGTCATGGCGGAAAATCCGGGCGCTGGAATCGGGTGCAGGAAACCGCCGAAGAATATGCCTTCATTCTCTGGCAAATGGGGTTGAGCAATTGACCATCCACAATATCGTATTCGATATTGGTAATGTTATCGTGCGATGGGATCCCCAACTGATTGTTGCGCGGACCTTCGGCGCGGATCGCGCAAACAAAGACTTCGTGAGATCCATATTCCCAGGTAAAAATATTTGGTTACCATTGAACCGCGGTGAGATTTCCGCAGCCGAAGCAATGGAGCGCTATCGTA
>CALKXX010000227.1 GCA_938003725.1 uncultured Sphingomonadaceae bacterium
GCAAATGTCAGCCGCGTTAGGGGGTAGCTGTGAAACCACAAAAGATGAAGGCTCTGCCTCCAAAATCGATCTTGAAATGCGCTGCACCGGTACCGGAAAGGGCGATATTGAAGTGATGATGAACGGCGAATCCAATTCCAACGGCTATGACAGTAAAATGTCCTTCAAAATAATGGACCCCGGCAGCGATGATGCCGCCACACTGGCGATGAATATTGGTGCCGAACGTATTGGTGATTGTCCTGGATAGGCCGCCACTAGGTTTCGTCTTTGCGGGTTAGCCAGCCACGATAGGTGACAATATGCCCGGCAAGCGGGACCTCTATAGTTACATCGAAATGAAATTTGCCATCTTCTTCATATTCAAAACTGTCTCCACCGGGCGTTAAAAACCGGGGCATGGTCAGGCCAAGAAATGACCAACTGCGCGGGATGAACCATAGTTTCTCGTCCTTCCAGACGATTGCCAGATTGGCCGTGACCGGGCCGAATCGCTCCTTCATCAGATAGGCTTGCCGTCCTTTGCCCGGGGTCAGGATGCTATGGAAAGTCTTGCCGCCGAAATTGCGAAGCCACCGTTCTGATCCGTCTTCGCTCACAATTTCCACCGACACCGGCGTTGAACCGCTTTGAGTGGGGAAACCGAACGTGCGTGCTATCATCCGGCCCAAGAGGCTTGATGTCGCAATGATCTTTGCCTCACCCACCCATTTCGATCGTGACCCCGGCCTGTGCAGTGCGCGTAAACTGTCCGGCAATTGTTGGAAACCTGTGCTCAAAATATGCTGGAAAGCACTGGCGCTGGAAGGTTCGTTTGTTCGGATACCCATATATATGTCGCGGCCCTGAAAAAGCGCTTCATAATGGTGCATCTCCAGTTCCCGGGTCGCCGCTCTTGCACCCGGTTTTGGGATATCTCCGTCCTGCCATTGCCGTATTATGGACTCAACGGCCATGGACGGAATATAGGGGCCGTCATCCCCTTCCGCTAACAGATGCCAGCTGGCCTTCACGGTTCTGTCGTCTCGCGTTCCGCTGACTTCAACAAACATCCCACCGCGATGTTCGCCGAATTTCATCAGATTGAGGATTTTATAAAATAGCGGCGATAATTTTGTGAAGGCTGGTGCGCCCAGCAAGGCGCGCAATTTCGCCAACAGGTTTAGCGCGCGGTGCAACAGCTCTGGCACTGGTCCGGCGCCGATCCAGATGTCGGTGAGCGCCGGGTTTTCGGCGGGGAGTATCTGAAGATCGGGGACATCAACCAGCGAATAGTGAATATTGCGCAACGGCAAACGGCCCGGCGGCGCAATTGTATATCTGATACTTTCGGTCAGGCCCTTTGCGACATGCGGCGCGCCATGACGTGTCAATTTTACCGGCCCGCCGGCATAACCCGTCACCGCGCGCATTACGTTCAAACCAATTCCGGCATAGGGCGACGGCGCTATCCCGCTGACAACCGAATGAACGGTCATCTCTTTGTTCAACTCACGCAGCACGGCAGCGGTGAGGACAGGAAAGCTGCTCACTCCGGACAATATTGCAACGTCCGCCGCTATCGCGTCTTCGTTAAACTGCGAAATGCCAAAGACGAAATCCGCTGCATCAGCGAAATCGAGATAATGAACTTTGTTGGCAATGCAGGCTTTGACAACTGCATAAGGATCATCGCCATAATCCTGAAACGGTCCCGATGCATCGATGAGTATTTCAGGGCGCATGGTCTTTAAGGCAAGTTCCACATCTAAACGGTCAAGTTCGACCGGGGCCAATTTGGCAGAGGCGCGGACCGATTTGCAGAACGCTTCTGCTTTGTTGCCGTCTCTGCCACTGACCAGAATTTCCAGATCGGAAAGATCAGAGAGTAGCTCAACCAATCGCCCTCCAAAGACACCATAGCCGCCCAGTATCAGGATGCGCATCAGATTACGCGATCGGCATATTCGGTCGATGGCAACCAGCAACTCTCCCGCTTACCGAACCAGCGATAGCGATTGCGCGCAATCAGCAAATAGACCGGATCACGCAGGAATCGAGGAATGATCTTCAATATTAAAGCCGTGCGCCAGGGCCATCCCAATGCCGAATATATCGAAAAAATAGCGTCACTGTTGCGACAAAGCCGACCGCTTTTCACGACGATCAGCGTTTCGGGGTTGCTAGGATCAATGCCATGCTTGCGATAGAGTGCGCTGCCATATTTCCCCTGCATCGAAGCCAGAACGATGCGTTTGCGATGGTCGTGGTTTAATATGAATTGCGCATTGGCCGAACATAAAACGCACTCTGCGTCAAAAACAACAATGACCTCATCACTATCCAGCGTCAGCGATTTCATGCCCTTGGTCATCGCCGCACTCTATCGCGCGATGACCACTAAACATCAATGTTTCTTGGTGACATATTTCAGCCGTTTGTTCTGGTCAGGTTCCAGCAGGTGGATGTCCCAACGGTGTTTCTTGGATCGTTCCGTTTCCAAGCGCTGGGCCATCAGCACATTCTTCCCATCGGTGCGTAGATTTATCATGCCATAATTGGCGACGCTACGTTCAATTTTTTTCAGCGCGTCCTGGATGGCTTTTTCCGCTTTGGTTTTCGCTGCGGAAGAGGCGTCCGGATCATTCAGGATCGCCTCATTCAATTTCAGTGTATCGCGAACCTCTTTGCGGACGACATTAGGGTGCTTGATGATTTCTTTGGTCGAACGCGCCAGCTCGGTACTGAAAATCAGTGGCCTTGCACCGCGTCCATGTTTGCCGATGATGCCCAGCGTATCGGGCCGGGGATGTCCATGTGGTTCATCATCTCCACTGGAAACCACCGTCGCAATCGGATTGACCGCGCGCATGAAGGTGGTCGAGACATCGGGACTGCCATGATGGCAAGCCTTGGTAACATCTGCCTCGAAATGGGGGCGGGCCGCTTCGACCAGTTCTGTTTCTTCCTCGGTGCTGTGCGGTGGATGTTTCAGGCCCGTATAGGTTTCGAGCAGATAATCCTGCGACGGTTCGTTCAGATCGCCGCCCAACTGTATTTTTACATCACCAATTTCGATCTGTAGGACGACGCTATGCCCGTTCTTCGTTTTGCCGGTTCCGCCAAAATTGGGCAATCCGGCTTTGCCGTTGGACAATGTTGTCGCAATCGGCCCAAGAATTTTCATCGTCATGCCGCGATTGTCATCGGGCGCAAAACCCGGGAGATAGTTGGGACTTTCCAAATCTTCGCTGGCTAGCACACCGATAATATCGTCTACTCGCCCGCTTGTTTCGGCGGTGTGTAGCATGTTGGGATAAAGCCGCCGACCGCGTTTTGCCTTGGAATCAGTTATCGTCTTGAGCTCCGCGCGCGTGCGGACAAGGCCGGTGAGATGTTTTTTGGATGCCCCAGCGGGTTTCTCCATTTTCCCCAACGATGATTTTCTCCCGATCACTTGCTCGACAATCGTGTTGTGAACTATCTTGTTGAACCGGACCTTGTAATGCTCAAACAGCGGTTTGAATCCATAATAATGATCCTTGTCGGGATGCGTGATTACCGCCGCTTCGAAACGGAATACACGGGCAAACCGGCCGAAGCGCCAGCGCAGGAAGCGGTACATGTTGTCGGCAACACCTGCGTCAACGATCAACGCCTTGTCATCCGGTGTCTGGATATGGGCGCCGTCGCCTTGCCCAACATCGATAAAGTTGACTTCCAAAATCCGGTTGGTCTGAAGATTGTCTTCGCGCACCCATCCGCTGCGCCCGCGGCACCGTATCTTGTACCATTTTCCGGTAATATCATCGATCCGGGCCCAATCGCCCCACAACAAATGATTAACCGGCTGTGTTCCCTTGTTGCTGCTAGCACTGCCTTTCTTGCCCCACTGCACAGCAGAGGGATAAGAAATGAAAACCTTGTCGCCAATTTGCATGTCATTCTCCTTCAGACGAAGTGATGACCCGTTTTTATCTTTATTTCATTCTACAACTGTCAGCTTCGACTAGCAAAAATTGTACATTTTTGAAAGCCGCGCCTTCTGTCCCGCACTTTAGTCGAGATAGAAGTTCACCGTTGTGACGACGCGCACTTTTTTATACGGCGTGTCGCTGACCCCATATCCGCCTCCGTCACCATCGCGCGAAGAAACGCTGAAATAGCCTTGGGTGGCAGATTTAATCCCGCCAACGTCCGTTTCGCTATCCTTGGCAAATTGTTCCGCCGATTTGCGCGCGTCCTTTGTTGCTTCGGCCACCATCTCTGGCTTGATTTCGTCGAGCTTGGTAAAGGTATAGCTCATTCCCGACCCATCCTCGAGGACCACGCCGCGCCGGACGAGATCGAATTGCCTTGCGACAGCGGCTTGTGCCTTTTCAATGTCATTGGTGCGTAGCGATAGCCGCTGACGAATAGTATAGCGCGGAATGCCGTTATTATTATACTGATTCACGTTGGCACCGGTTGGTTTTAGCGCGTCCGCCTCAAAGCCGAGTTCCTTAAAAAAGGTGGTGATCGCGCTGGTGTCGTTGTCAATATCTGCCTGCGCGTCCTGCAGGCTGGAACTCTGAGCACTATAAGCGATTGTCCATGTCGCCAGATCAGCGGTAACGTCCCGTTCCGCGAGGCCGCGGACGGTAACGCTACGATCGGCCATCCGGGCGCGAAGGAGCCCGTCCCCCAGTAAATATCCGCCGACCATCAGCCCAACGGTCAATATGCCTGCACTGGCGAGCCACACTTTATTTCGATTGTCCGTAAATTTCTCCGTCATAATAGTTTCCCTTTTTCTCGAAGCCGATTAGGCTGAGCAAATGACCCGAAACGGCATTGCGAAAACTGCGGTGAACCGTTTCTGAACAGCGATGAATGGAGTTATAAATTGGCCCTAAAATATCTGCATACCATGCTCAGGATCAGTGATCCTGAGGCGTCCGTTGCATTTTTCAAACTGTTGGGGCTGGAGGAGGTTCGGCGTTATGAGATAGAGCAAGGGCGTTTCACCTTGATCTTTCTTGCTGCGCCCGGACAGAAGGATGTTGCCGAGGTTGAGTTGACCTATAACTGGCCGCCCGAGGACGGCAGCAAACCCGAGCAATATGACGGCGGCCGCAATTTCGGGCATCTTGCCTATCGGGTCGACGATATTTACGCGCTCTGCCAAAAATTAATGGATGCCGGTGTGACGATCAATCGCCCGCCGCGTGATGGTCATATGGCGTTTGTCCGCTCGCCCGACAATATATCGGTTGAATTGCTACAGGCGGGAGAAAATTTGCCGGTTCAAGAGCCATGGGCCAGCATGGAAAATATCGGCGAGTGGTAATGAAGAACCGGTTTATCCGGTGACCATGTCTGGTGCTTTTGGTTTGGGCAGTGCCGAAATATCAAAACTTACAACCTGATTGCGACCATTATTCTTTGCATCATAAAGTCGCTTGTCGGCTTTTGCCATGACATCCCGAAGGGGCTGACGTTTGCCAATTTTGGCAATACCGGCGGAAAAGGTGACCGATTGCCGGATTTCTGGCACACCTTCATGCACAGCCTTAATCAACTGCTCGCAGACCTTGGTAAGTTCTGATGCTGGGTTCTCCCGGCGGCTGGAGCGCGCATCCATACGCATCAATATTGCAAACTCCTCACCGCCGATCCTTGCGGCAAAGTGACGTGTCCCGGACAGGACTATGCCTACAACACGCAGCACCTCATCACCCACTTCATGGCCATATTCGTCGTTGACTTTCTTGAAAAAATCTATGTCCAGAATGGCGATATGATCAAATTTTCGGCGTTTCATATTATCGCGGAAAACTTGCTCAAATGCGCGCCGATTAGCTATTGTCGTGAGGCCGTCCGTGTCCGCCAATAGTTTCAGCTCCACTTGTTCGCGCATTGATTTTTCGTTTTGAAGGCGCATTTTCATGATCCGGTTGGCAACGCCAAAGGCCAGAACAATCGTTTCGAACACCAGCATGAAATACAAACCGTAATCCAGCGCGGGGATGCCGATATAAAGGTCCATTCCGCGTGCCACCCGGTCCAGCCCGAACAGAATGATCGGCGTCCAGGCGATAATCTGAAACCAGATCGCCCGGCTGCCGCGCCGCGCCGCATGCACCATGGTAAACATTATGACGAAGAAATAGGGCAGAAAGGATGCATGGTAATAGTTGCGTGTATTCATGCTGTACCCTGCATTCGCCTGCATCACAGCGGCGGTCACAAAGACAGGGATCATGGACGTTAGCATAATGGCTGCTTCGACCTTTTTGTCTATTTTCCCGGGTTCGACAAAGCGCACCAAGAAAAACCCGCTGGCGGCGATTGCGAGCGCCAATGTCCAATAGTTGAGTAGGAATTTTGTCGTCAGAGTTGTACCGGGGAAAGCCAGAAACATGAGACCGGACGAACTGAAGGTATAGATCACGGTACCGCAAATCATGACCCCGTGCCAAAGCATGAAGCTGTGGCGCAGTGCCCCATAGAAGAAAATATTATAGAATAATGGCATCATGGCCATGCCGCACAAAATTCCGAACATCGCGCCCAGCGGCAACATCAGGTCATCCCAAGCCTCTTTCGACGCAAGCTGGATCAGTGATATGGAACTGGCAACGCGGGGATTGTCTATCGCGACATAAACGGTTTCGATTTGTTGACGTATCTTTGGATCACCCGACCCCGGAACCGGCAGAGCATAGTGCCCTTTTGGCCGCCAATTTTCGACCACTTCACGGTCAGAGAATTTTGATGAACGGACGGTACCATCCCGCAAGACAGCATGCACCTCCATCGTTGTCAGGCCATTATTGTCGCCTTGAACCTCTATGGCGCCGGCTTGCAGATCCGTGTCGAGAAAAGGTATTTTGATCCATACCCTTGGTCCATCGACTGCATATTTGCTGTCGGAACAATCAAATTTATCGGATGCAGCTACAATGTCCTGAAGCGAAGCGTTGCGCGGCCCGCTGTAAGTGCACAGCAAATCGGACATGGGTACCGTTGCGGATGCAGGTGAGCAAAAGCACAAAATAGCCAGCAATGCCGCAATGAAGCGCACCATAGTCCCCCTTCTAAAATCCTGCTCCTGAAGTGGGTGTCCAATAGTGTAAATTAGTTATTTTGCCGTTAACCCTCGACAGCCCAGTTGAGAGAACCTAAACTGCGCATATGCTTGAGATTGTTCGAATTCCCGTCCTGTCTGATAACTATATCTGGCTTGTCCACGAACCTGTTTCCAAAGAGACCATGGTTGTGGACCCCGCTATTGCCGAACCGGTGTTGGAAGAGGCAGATAGGCGCGGTTGGAAGATCACTCAGATATGGAATACCCATTGGCATCCCGATCATACCGGCGGCAATGCGGCAATACAGGAAGCCACTGGCTGTCATATCACGGGGCCAGAGGCCGAAAAAGAACGCATCCCGACCCTCGATACGATGGTGCAAGAAGGCGATACTGCGCGATTGGGTGATGTGGCGGCGGATGTCATTGATGTGCCCGCCCATACTGCTGGCCATATTGCTTTTCATTTCCCCACGGAAAAAACCGTTTTTGTCGGCGATACGTTATTTGCCATGGGGTGCGGCCGCTTGTTTGAGGGCACGGCCGCGCAAATGTTCGACAACATGCAAAGGCTGTCGAAATTACCGAGCGATACAAAGGTATATTGCGCGCATGAATATACCCAGGCCAACGGTGAATATGCGCTGGTTGCAGAGCCAGATAATCAGGCTTTGAAAGACCGAATGGATGCCGTGCTGGCTGCGCGTGCAAAAGGGGAGGCCACAGTGCCGACAACGATCGGAGAGGAGCAGGCGACCAACCCTTTCATGCGGGCGGCCTCTGTCGATGAACTAGCCGAGCGGCGGATCGCAAAAGACAATTTTTAAGACAGTATTTTGCTTTTGGAGCCGTCTGTGTTATATTATTTCACTGATGGAGGCGTCAGAAGGAGAATGTAATGCGTAAATTTTTGATTGCTATCCCGGCGGCACTATTGCTGGCCGCGCCCGCCGCTAATAGCGGCACCAAAGAAGTGAAGCTGAACGATAAGCAGCAGGCGAAATTTGATAAAAAAGTCGAAGGCCGTGTTTCGGGCGACCCGGTTAGCTGTATCAGTCGCGCTGACCAAAAGAACATGACCGTCATTGGCGATAAATATTTGGTCTATCAACGTAGCAGCAATCCCAAAACGATATATGTGAATGAGCCTTATGGCGGTTGCCGCAATGTCGATCGCGGTGCGCTGATCACCCGGCGTTCTCATCAAAATCTGTGCCGCGGGGAAATCGCGGAAGTCAAGGATTTGACCACTGGGATACATTATGACAGCTGCGCCTTTGGCGACTTTGTACCATATACGAAAGAGACCAGTTGAACGGGCGTCTCTGTCCTATTTCTTGTACAAAGAGCCTAAGCGTTCTTCGTAACGTTCCTTGATCACATGACGCCGGATTTTCATGCTGGGCGTCAATTCCTCATTCTCTATTGCAAAAGGTTCGTCGGCAAACTCAAACCGGCGGACCTTTTCCACAACCGATAGTTCCTTATTTACCCGGTCGACAGCTTTACCAAAAGCCGACTTAAAGGCCGGGTTTGCTTGTAACTTCAGAAAATCATAGGACATGCCTTGTTCGCGGGACCATTCCAGAGCCCATTCTGGATCGGGAACCAGCAGGCCAACCATATAGGGCCGCTTGTCTCCGGTTATCATCGCCTGTAATATTTCCGGTTGCAGCGTGAGCATGCCTTCGACTTTTTGCGGTGCAATATTGTCGCCCTTGTCATTGACGATCAGATCTTTTTTCCGATCGGTAATCGCTACTCGGCCTGCTTCGTCAATATGACCGATATCCCCGGTATGCAGCCAGCCATCCTTGATGACCTTGTCTGTTTCCGCCTTATTGCGCCAATAGCCTTTCATCACCAGTTCTCCGCGCACCAGTATTTCGCCGTCATCGGCAATACGCACTTCGGTGTCGATTAGCGGCGGACCAACGGTGTCCATTTTCAAGCCCGTGCGCGGCCGGTTGCACGCAATGATCGGCGCAGCCTCTGTCTGTCCATAGCCTTGAAGCAGCGTCAGCCCGAGTGATTGAAAAAATACACCGATATCCGGGTTCAGCGGTGCGCCGCCGGATACCATTGCCTTCATCCGACCGCCAAATCGTTGCTGTATCTTTGGTTTGAGCGTGCGGTTGAGGAACAATTCCATCGGTTTGTCGCGCTTACGGCCTTTGCCGCCCGCTTTGCGTTCTCCGATATTCAGGGCCTTGTCGAGCAGATAAGCAGGCATTTTTCCCTGTTTCTCGACCGTTTTGATCAGGCGTTGTCGCAGGACTTCAAACAAGCGGGGGACAACGACCATGATGGTTGGCCGGACATCTTCGATATTGGATGCCAGCTTTTCCAGTCCCTCGGAATAGTAAATTTGCGCACCCAGGCCGATCGGGAAAAACTGTCCTGCGCTATGTTCATAGGCGTGGCTGAGCGGAAGGAATGAGAGGAATACCTCTTCGTCCCAACCAAAGTCATTTTCGATAACCTCTGAGGGGCCTTTTACATTGTGCAAAATCGCGCCATGATGCTGCATGACGCCGCGCGGCTTGCCGCCAGTGCCGCTGGTGTAAATGATACAGGCGGTCTCATCGCGTCCAATATTTGCCACTTCCGCCGTTATCTCTGCAACATCATCATCCGTGCCCTGAACCAGATCGCTCCACTGGTGGATGTCGAAATCACCGGACTGACCGATCCGTAGATCCGAAATGCCGATGATAATGTCGGCATCGGCAGAGCTGATAACCGAAGGTACCAGATTTTTGGCCAATTTGCTGTCCGAAACAATGACTGCGCGTGCGCCGCTATTGTCAAGAATATGCTGATGATCGCTGGGCGTGTTGGTTATATATGTTGGAACGGTGATGCATTTCGCGGCCATGATCGCCAGATCCGCTATACACCATTCAGGCCGGTTTTCCGATACAAGCATAACGCGGTCGCCGGGTTTTAGCCCGATTTTTTTGAGGGATTTCGCCAATGATGCGACTTGTCGGGCGGCCTCGGTCCAACTGATTGGGCGCCACGCGCCATCGGCTCTCGCCCAAAGAAACGGTTTGTCGCCGCCTTCGGACGCCCGCTGAAAGAACATCGAAACGAGGTTCGAAAATCCGTCTATTTCCAGATAACGATCATTTGTTTTTTTAGCAGCCACGTACTTATCCCTCTCAAGCGGTTTGGTCCGCGAAATCTATTTTTATCAGGCTAGCGAGGTTGAGCCCAACGAGCAATAAATTGATTTTACAAATGCTCTAGGGCAACTCGCTCACCGCTTCGCCAAAGCTGCGTGGATCGACAGCACCGACCCAGCCTTTCTCGGTTTTTTGCGCGCCGGCCAGTTTCGATGGCAGGTTTGTGGTCACGACCAAATGGCCCATTCTCGCCAGATCATCTTTATGTTTCACCAGCGTGCTGCCATTTTCCAGTAATAGTCCTGAGCCACCGAAAAATATGTTCGGCATGGCCATCGCCTTGTCCAGTGGCAGGTCATAGTCCAGTACGCCGATCAATGTCTTTGTCACGTGCATGATAATGCGTTTCCCGCCAGCAGACCCGAGCGCCAATATCGGCTTACCATGTGCGTTGTACACGATGGTTGGCGACATTGAGGAAAGCGGCCTTTTTCCCGGTTGGACACGGTTTGCCACCGGTGCACCGTCTTTCACTGGCGCAAATGTAAAATCCGTCAGTTCGTTGTTGAGCACCATACCGCGCGCGATTAATTGACTCCCAAAAGGCCCCTCCACCGTAGAGGTCATATTGGCGATATTTCCCTCCCCATCAACAGCGGTAAAATGGGTGGTACCGGAAACTTCGGATGACAGGGCAGCAGTTCTAATCTGTGCACCCGGCGGCGAACCTGCGGGATATTGTTCCGTGCCGGGCAGTTGGGGCCTTGCCGTTTGTAGTGCGATCAAACCGGATCGTTTCGCAAGATAGCTTTTGTCGATGAGACCTGCGACTGGAACAGCCACAAAATCCTGATCGCCCAGATATTTTTCGCGGTCGGCATAGGCAAGGCGCATCGCTTCACCAATCACATGCCATGCACGCACAGGTTCCTTCTTATAGAGTTCCCCCATGTCGTATTTTTCGATCATGCCCAATATTTGCAAAACAGTCGTCGCGCCGGAAGAGGGCGGGCCCATGCCGCAAATCTTATACGTGCGGTAAGAGTTGCAAACCGGACGGCGCAATATCGCGCGATAATTGCCAAGATCATCATCGGTGATCAATGCCGGATTTTTGGGCGCCGCCGCGACGGCATTTTTAATCGCTTCGGCTGTCTCACCGGTATAAAATGCATCCGCACCGCCTTTTTGCAGGTCGCGTAGCAGGCTGGCTAATTCGGGGTTCTTGATCATGGTACCACGCGGAATTGGGGCGCCATCCTTCCAATATAGCTCCGCGATTTGAGGGAAATCTTTCCAAAGCGGCCCCAGGCGCTTGATCCAATCATATTGCGGTGCGCTGACTGCATAGCCATTTTCAGCCAATCTGATGGCTGGTTCGAATATTTTTTCCCAAGGCAGTTTGCCCCATTTCTGGTGCGCCATTTCCATCAGGCGCATATTGCCGGGAACACCTACCGAAATACCGCCGGGTACCGCCGCCCGGCGGCCCAATGGTTCTCCGTTAGAGTCCAGAAAGCGCGCAGACCCAGCAGCTGCTGGCGCTTTTTCGCGGCCATCGATTGTTTGCATCCAGCCGCTTTGCGCGTCATGATGGAGAAAGAAACCGCCCCCGCCAATGCCGCTCGATTGCGGCTCTACCACGGTCAGCGCCAGCATCATCGCCATGGCTGCATCGGTTGCTGAACCTCCGGCTTGCAGTATCTCAAATCCGGCTTTGGTTGCTTCGGGGTGCGCCGAAGCAGCCGTGCCCGCATTTTTGACGCTATGATGTTCGGCAAGGGCAGGGGCCGTAAAGGCGAATATCAGGAAAAGCGTGAAGATATGGAGAAGTTTTTTCATAATCGCGGCAATACCCTGATTTTACGGTTCAATCCAAGTAACATTTATGCGGCGCCCGATCCCACGGCGGCGCTGATATTCTCAAAGCCATCGCGTTTCACCAGCTTTGCCAGACCGCACGCCATAATATGTGAGATGGTGGGCCCTTTATAGATCATAGCGGTATAGAGTTGTACCAGTGAAGCCCCGGCACAGATCCGGTGATAAGCGTCATCCGCGCTAGCAATCCCGCCAACACCTATCAGAGGAATTTCGCCCCCGCTCGCTTGGCGAAAATCTTTCAACCGTTGCAGCGCCAAGTCCTTCAGCGGCGCTCCGGAGAGACCGCCTTGCTCGACGGCTTTGCTGGATATCAGGTCAGGCCGGGTGATTGTGGTGTTGGAAACGATCAACGCATCCAGCTCTCGTGTCATCGTAACGTCAATAATATCGTCGATATCGGCGGGTTCAAGATCGGGGGCGACTTTCAAAAATACCGGAACGTTGTGGTCGCCGCGCTCCTCCATTACAGCTGAAAGTAATTCCTCCAGCGCTCCTTTATCTTGCAGCGCGCGCAGACCCGGGGTGTTCGGAGAGCTAATGTTAACGGTAAGATAATCCGCTAGCGGCGCCATATTGCGGACGCCCGTCACATAGTCTGCAATCCGGTCATCGCTGTCTTTGTTCGCGCCGATATTTATGCCTAGAACGCCATTACCCATGCGTCGCCGCATGCGTTTGAGCCGGGGCTTTGCGACATCCTGTCCCTGGTTGTTGAAGCCCAGTCGGTTGATGACGGCCTCATCTTCGACAAGGCGGAATATGCGCGGTTTGGGGTTGCCGGTCTGCGGGCGTGGGGTAAGGGTGCCGACTTCCGCATAGCCAAACCCCATGCGGATCAGAGCATCGGGAACTTCCCCATTTTTATCAAATCCTGGAGCCATCCCAATAGGATTGGGGAACTCCAGCCCCGCAAGCGTTGTCCGCAACACAGGATCTGATTTCGGGGCGGGGCCCATCGGTACGGTCTTTAATCCAGCGATGGTCATGCCGTGCGCACGCTCGGCATCAATTTGAAAAAGAAACGGTTTCGCCAGAGAATAGATCATCATCCGCGCCTATGGCAGGACCGAAAATATCGCGCAACGATTGATGCGGTGGAAAACGGTAAATCTTCTGCTAAACGGGCAACAGGAATCTGCAAAAGGACATGAAATGATTGCGACCCCACAATTTGATTTTCAGCTTGGCGAAATGGCGGATCAAATCCGTGACACGACGCGGCGGTTTGCCGACGAAAAGATCATGCCGCTAGCGGAAAAGATGGATCGTGAGGATTGGTTTCCGCGCGAGCTTTGGGAGCAGATGGGCGAGCTTGGATTGCATGGTATTACCGTCGAAGAAGGCGATGGCGGACTGGGTTTAGGCTATCTTGAACATGCGATAGCGGTCGAGGAAGTCAGCCGGGGTAGCGCCGCGCTGGGCCTGTCCTATGGTGCGCATAGCAATCTATGTGTGAATCAAATCCGCCGGTGGGCTAGCCCCGAACAAAAAGCCAAATATCTACCCAAATTGATTTCCGGTGAGCATGTCGGGTCACTTGCCATGTCGGAATCCGGGGCGGGCAGTGATGTGGTTTCGATGAAACTCAAGGCCGAGGCGGTACAGGGCGGCTATATACTGAACGGCACGAAATTCTGGATCACCAATTCTACCGACGCGGACACGTTGGTCGTCTATGCGAAAACCCGGCCAGAGGCTGGTTCGGGCGGGATTACGGCGTTCCTGATCGAAAAGGATATGAAGGGTTTCTCGATCGGGCAAAAAATCGAAAAAGTCGGCATGAAGGGCAGTCCAACCGCAGAGCTGGTATTCGACGACTGTGAAATACCCGAAGAAAATGTGATGGGGCCAATAAATGGCGGCGTGGGCGTTTTGATGAGCGGTCTGGATTATGAGCGTGCGGTGCTGGCTGCGATCCCGCTTGGCCTGATGCAGGCCTGTCTCGACACGGTGATTCCCTATGTTCGCGAGCGCAAGCAATTTGGCAAACCTATCGGAACGTTCCAACTGATGCAGGGCAAGATTGCCGATATGTATGTGCGGCTTAATTCGGCGCGCAGCTATGTCTATAATGTCAACAAGGCGTGTGATGCCGGGCAAACCACCCGCTTCGATGCGGCGGGTGCGATCATGTACGCCTCTGAAAGCAGCGTCCGGGTCGCAGAAGAGTCGGTTCAGGCACTGGGCGGTGCGGGCTATACCATGGACTGGCCGGTGGAGCGCTATTGGCGCGATTCAAAATTGCTCGATATCGGCGCGGGAACCAACGAAATCCGGCGCATGCTGATCGGGCGGGAATTGATTGGGGGTGGATAGGATTCGAAGAAAATTGGCTCCTGCCGTCAAGATGATATGGACAATAGGGTTCTTGATTGGAAACGACAAAAGTCGTCGTCATCCCAAACTTGGTTTGGGATCCAGAGCGGCGATATGCCGGGTTTGCGAATATCGTCCTGGATGCTGAATCAAGTTCAGCATGACGAAGATAAATAATTGGCGACTGTTCTCAATTACTTTCAGGCCCGCAGCGTCTCCCACGGCCCATTGATGGCATAGGTAAAGCCGGGGTTTTGGACATTTACAAACATCGTCTTTCCATCGGGTGAAAAACACGCACCGCAAAATTCGGCTTCGTCCTTGTGCGCGTTTTTGGCGAGGTCATAGATTTTCCCGTCGGGCGTCAGGCCGCGTAGATATTGGCTGCCTTTGCCATCTTCACACAAGATCAAATCTCCCCAAGGCGCCAGTGCCAGATTATCGCACAAATCCAATGTATCGGCTCCAGGTGATTCATAGATTAGCGTCAGCATACCGGTGTCTCCGGGGGTATATTTCCAGACTTGTCCCGTCTGGCTTGTCCCGCCTTCCGTACAGTTGAAAAATATCTCTCCGGCATTGCTACCGGGACGGATGCCGTAATCCATCCCTTCGCCGCGGCAGAAATAAGCAGCACCCGCTTTATGACCGCGTTCAGCCAGGTCCGCATTGGGAGATTCCACATCGTCCAGATCTATCCAGTGGGCTGCAAATTCCTGACCCGCTTTGATCCGGCCGGGGCCATTGCCGCCCCAATCCTCTGGCCAGTTGTTGGTGACCGCCGATTTCCAGTCCGTAATCGCTAGCGCCTGTAACTTGCCGCCTTTGGTCAGATCGCCTTTTACTTTTGGAATGAAGCGATAGAATAGACCCTTTCGGTCGTCCTCCGTCATATAGACAATGCCGGTCGCTGGATCGACCGCGGCGGCTTCATGTGCGAAACGGCCCATCGCCTTGAGTGGCACCGCATCGATCAGGCCCGTCGCGGCAGATGGTGTTTCAAACACAAATCCATGATATTTTTGAGCTTCATCGGGCGCCCTGAGCATCTGTTCTTCGCAGGTTAGCCAGCTGCCCCACGGAGTTGCACCGCCAGCGCAATTCGCAGCGGTTCCGGTCAGCACCAGATGGTCGCTTTCCATACGTCCGTTCTTCAAATCATAGACAATCTTGGTCACGCCACCGAAAAAGGGTGAACCATCGGTCTTGCGGTCATAAAGCTGACTTTCGGAAACACGGTCGAGCAGCTCATTGCCTTTGCCAAACGGGCTGCCATTGGGAACATTGATCCAGTTTTCGTGATTGCGCATCAATATACATTTGTCTGCAGACGCCGGATGCGGGAAACATGCCATCCCATCCGGGCGGCCGGGGCGAAAAAAACCATCAGTCATTTTACCGCCGGTTTCACTGACCAAAGTGTAGGAAAAGCCCTCTGGCAGATCGAGACGCTTTTTGCTGTCCTTAATCAACGCCATGCCCTTGTTCGCGCTTTTGGCTTCGGCACATCCGGCTACGCCAAGGCCCGCGTAGAAGAGGCCGACGGCCTGAGCGTTGCGAACAAATTCTCTGCGGGTGAGTGTCATGAATATTCCCCTTTATTTGCACTGCTATATATCAAAGCTGCATGACAGTCCGATGAATTTTTCGACAGACGACATGAGAAAAACGGGTTGAGGTCTTGTCAGACAATGGCAAGTCTGTTCGAGCAGCACAAAAGGAAGAAGCGCAAATGGCCTATAAACTGATCACCGCAAACCGAAATTACTCAAGCTGGAGTTTGAGGCCTTGGGTTTTGATGAAGGCGTTGGGCATTCCGTTTGAGGATCAGATCGTTTTATTCGAGCCGGAGAATTATGATAATTTCCGTAAGTTTGCGCCAAATGGACAGGTCCCTTGTTTGAAAGACGGTGATCGCACGATATGGGATAGCTTGGCGATTGTCGAATATCTGGCGGAGCGACATGAAGGTGTCTGGCCATCGGATGAGAGGGCGCGAACATGGGCGCGATGTGCAGCCGCGGAAATGCATGGCGGATTTGGAGCGCTGCGTAATATCTGTCCGATGAACATCGGTGTGCGTGCGAAACTGCATCACGTCGAACCGGATTTGCAGCGCAATATTGATCGTATTGGGGAATTATTTGCCGAAGGTCTGGACCGGTTCGGCGGCCCATGGCTGGCAGGAGATTATTTTTGCGCCGTCGATGCTTTTTATGCGCCGGTCGCTTATCGCGTGCGCAGTTTTGCGTTGCAGATCGGCGCTAAAGGGCAAGCTTGGGTGGATCATATCATCGACCATCCGGCAATGCGCGAGTGGGAAAAACAGGCGTTGAGCGAGCCATATCGGGAAATCGGTCATGAGGAAGAGATAGCGGCGGTAGCGACAGTCACGGCTGATTATCGAAGTTGAACCGGCTGGCTAGCGGTTGACTATC
Source organism: uncultured Sphingomonadaceae bacterium (assembly GCA_938003725.1). Lineage (GTDB taxonomy): Bacteria > Pseudomonadota > Alphaproteobacteria > Sphingomonadales > Sphingomonadaceae > Parasphingorhabdus. The sequence continues at coordinate 16,818 of CALKXX010000227.1, forward strand.
CAAAGACCTTCCTTCAATAGCCAAGGCCATCGATGCTGCATTGCAGCAATTCCAAAAATACTGGGGCAGGCATTTGGCCATACATAGCGATTTTAAGCGCGACTGGCTCGCGAATCCGAAAACTGAATTTCTGGCCGGGTTGGTGGTTGCGTTGGCGCTTATTCCCGAAGCGATTGGCTTTGCGATTATCGCAGGGGTGGATCCGCGTGTCGGCCTTTATGCCAGCTTCTCTATCGCTGTGATTATATCAATGATTGGCGGACGTCCGGGGATGATTAGCGCGGCGACGGCGGCGGTTGCCGTGTTGGTGGTGCCATTGGTTCGCGATCATGGTGTGGAATATTTATTTGCCGCGACGATCCTGATGGGGATTTTTCAGGCGATAGCCGCGTTGCTGCGGCTCGACCTTTTGATGCGGTTTATCTCGCGGTCGGTGATCACCGGCTTCGTCAACGCGCTGGCTATCCTGATCTTCATGGCGCAGATCCCGCAACTTACCGGTGAAGCAATGACGTGGCAGACTTATGCAATGGTCGCGGTTGGATTGGCGATTATTTATGGCCTTCCCAAGATCACAACCTTGGTGCCTTCGCCCCTGGCCGCCATTTTAATATTGGGCGGTTTCAGCATCTATCTTAGTGGGTATTTCGAGCATTATTTCGGTGTGAGTTTTGACGTGTTCACGGTTGGCGATATGGGCGAGCTGCCCGACAGTGTGCCTTGGTTCCATATTCCGCAAATCCCGATCACGTGGGAAACGCTGCGGATCATTGCACCCTATTCGCTGGCGATGGCAGCAGTTGGTTTGCTGGAATCTCTGCTTACCGCTTCGATTGTCGATGACATGACCGAAACCCGCAGTGACAAGAAGCGTGAAACATACGGACAGGGGATTGCCAATTTCGTCACCGGCTGGATTGGCGGCATGGGCGGCTGTGCGATGATTGGTCAGTCGGTGATTAACATTAAATCGGGCGGCCGCAGAAGGCTGTCGACCTTTGTTGCCGGTGTGATGCTTTTGGTGTTGATCGTTGGTCTAGGCAAATGGGTTGCGCAAATTCCTATGCCTGCGCTGGTGGCGGTTATGATCTTTGTTTCGATCAGCACGTTTCGCTGGGCCAGTTTTACCGAAATTACCCATCACCCTTGGCCCTCCAATTTTGTTATGATCGCAACCGTGGTCATGGTTGTCGCGACACATGACCTGTCGATCGGCGTGCTGACCGGCGTATTGCTATCGGGTATCTTCTTTGCATGGAAAGTCCGGCAGCTTGTCACGTTTCAGGATTTTGTCGAAGTGACAACGCATCGCTATATATTTGGCGGTCAGATATTCTTTGGTTCGGTGGATTTGATGTACGAGGCCGTCGAGTTTAACGAAGAAGGCATCGAAAAAGTCATCATTGATGTCCACGACGCGCATTTCTGGGACATCAGCGCAACGGGCATGCTCGACA
>CALKXX010000228.1 GCA_938003725.1 uncultured Sphingomonadaceae bacterium
GCTGAGCCAATAATAATGCATGGCGGGGGAGATGCGGGCGAACATACATTAGCGTTCTATTCGCCGACCAAAAGACAAGGCGCCGTCATTTTTACGAATGGTGCCAACGGACAAAAAGTCATTCGAGACGCCGTGAAAGAACTGTTCCCCCATCCCGGCCTTGTTGCCTTTTTGAAAATGCAAGCAAGCGGATGAGTGCAGGAGTCGATGAGAGCTAACCGAAGGCCGGCCAATGCGAACGGCTTTGGCGGTCCACAATCCTAGTATCTGTGTTTTCACTTTGTTGAATTGCGTGCATGTTTCGTTTGCTTGATGCCAGGCAGAATGGTTTTCATTGAGCTATTTTTCATCAGGCTGTATCCTTTTCCATTGCGCCAGCGAATAGCTGGAAGGGATCAAACTCATCAAAGGAAACTGTCGTGGAATTCACACAAGGTCATACGGTCAAAATTGTTGCTGTACTGCTGCTTTTGGCAGCCATCTCACAACCGATCTATACAGCGCTGTATTTCGGTGCACCTGACTTTAACCGTCAATTCTTATGGGGATTGGAAGGGCTGTTGTTTGTGCTGCTGGCAGCTTTTGCAGGTTCCGCTCTGGTCATGGCGAAACGCTATACTTTAGGCTTTTCCGCGATCGCGTTCAGCGCGGTGCTTAATGTGGTGCAGGTTGGCGTAGGTTTGACCCAATTCGGGCCATTTCGCACAGCTGCCGAATCGAATGCTGACCTCAGCGATATCGCATCCTCGGTCGTTGCGTTCTCTTTCTTTGGCTACAACGCGGCAAAAATCCTGCTGGGCCTTGCGGCGGTGGTTTTCGGCCTGGCCAAGATGAGCGAAGGCAAAAAAGCCCTGGGAGGCGTGACGGCATTGATTGGCGCGGTGGCGTTTGTCGCCAACAGCTTAGTTATGATGTTCGGCTTGCAGGGCTTTTTACCTCCGCCTGTAGCTGGAGGCTCTGGAGTTTTGGCTACTTTACTCCTGGCTTTGTGCCTGTTCAGCGAGGGCAGCGAAGACTGATCACATCACATATTTGGACAATGGACGGGTCAACGCTAATCTCTGTTTTTCCGCCCAAAACCGATATGTAGAAAGAAGGTGTTGAACAGCGAAAACCCTATCCCGTCAAACCAATCCCAAATTCGCCAGTTCTCCCAACATCTCGGCCGGAATTTCCTCTGCGCCCTCCGCACCTTCGCCTAAATCCGCAGGCGCGTCGGCTTCTTCCAGGTAGCGCCAGCCTTGATGCGCGCGGCGGGGTAGGGGGTGTACGGCGATCAATTTGGGTTCCAGCCTGATCCACTGACGGCCCTCTCCATTGTCCTGAAATCCGATAATTGGAGAGCGTCCCACGATCTTTTTCTGGTGGATCCAAAAGAGCGATCCGCCGACCATTTCTTCAAACCGTTTGGGCTTGTACCGCGTGGTGAGCCGCGCTTCACCGCCTGTCGCTGCATCGCCGATATGGGATTCCAGCCATTTGCGAAGTGTTGCGGGGCTTTCGCTGCGGAAAGCGATTTTGGTCATGTTGAGCGGCATGGACATTAGATGTGGGGTGGGGCTGCAATAGTCAAGCATCGCGGTGCGAAGGACGTCTTCCGATTATTTTTCCAACAAAATCACCCCTGGTCCAATATATTATTGCAAATGAGTATCAATAGCATATTATGGACAACCTATCACAAGCTGGAGGAGTCGAAATGGGAGTAATGGAAAAACTGGTCGTGCCAATGCCTGACATACGGACGCTGGCGGCAGTTGAAGCAAGGATCATCATCGCGCTTCGCTTGGCCATTATCGCGCACAAAACCGGTCAGGATTGCCGTTCGCGGCTGGATGAGAGGCTTGGCAGTCGCAAAGCCACCACCCGGTTGCTGTTAATTGTTGAGACGGTTGGATTTGCATGGCCAGAGGCCTTCAAAATTGGTTGCCCCTGTTCGCCCAAAACTACGCCGGACGAAATCCTGTTCCTCAACATGATGCGCAATGTCTTAACTGGCGACCGGCGCGCCTATGATGCGCTGTTATGTGAAATGATTGATGATAGCTCCCGGGAACGCATTTATAACGATATCCAGAATTTTGCCGTCAGCTATTTCAAGCGTTAGAGGCTCACCAGCCCGCTGCCCACGGCTAGGCCAAGGAATGCCAGAAAGCCCATGGTGTCCGTTATCATCGTTACAAAAACCGAGGATGCCAATGCCGGATCCTGATCCATGCGGTCCAGTGCGACGGGTACAAAAATTCCGGCAAACCCCGCAATCACGATGTTGATCAGCATGGCCAGGGCGATCACGCCGCCCAGCATTGGATTGGCAAAGGCGAGCGCCGTTCCGATGCCGACCAGCACCGCTATCGTCCCACCGTTAAGGATAGCAATACGAAATTCACGTCCGATAATCCGGCGCGTGTTGGAGCGGGTCAATTCGTTCATTGCCAACGCGCGGACGGACACCGCCATTGTTTGTGTGCCGGCATTGCCGCCGATGCTAGCCACGATCGGCATCAGGATCGCCAGCGCGACCATTTGTTCGATCGCTGCGCCAAAAATGGAGATGACAAAACTGGCCACCAGTGCCGTCGCCAGATTAGCAATCAACCAGCGGACGCGGGCTTTGTAACTATCGCGGATCGGCTCGTTAATATCACCTTCGCCCGCGCCGGACAGCAATAGCACGTCCTCGCTGGCCTCATCCTCGACAATATGGAGAATATCATCGACTGTAATCATCCCGATCAACCGTCCGTCGTCGTTTACGACGGCAGCAGAGATCAGATTATATTTCTGGAAGCGCAGGGCGACCTCTTCCTGATCCATATCGGCGGGGATCAGGGTCTGTTCATGCTTCATGACATCGGCGATGGCAATCTCGCGGGGGGTCCGCAATATCCAGCTTAGCTCGCAAGTGCCAACGGGCTTATAGGCCGGGTCGACAACAAATATTTCCCAAAACTCGGTGGTCAGATCATCATTGCCGCGCAGATAGTCGATCAGATCGCCGACGGTCATATGTTCCGGTACGGCGATAAGGTCGCGCTGCATGATCCGGCCGGCAGTTTCCTCTTCATAGGTCAGCGCGCTTTCGACGGCGGCGCGCTCTTCCGGCTCCATTTCGGCGAGAACAGCCTTTTGCTCGCCCTCCTCCAAATCTTCAATGATCGCCACCGCGTCATCGGTTTCAAGCTGCTCTGTCAGATCGGCAATCTGGCTGGGTTCCAGAACCTCGATCAAATCTTCGCGAACATGCTCGTTCATTTCGGCGAGCACATCGGCGCTAACCAAGTCGCCTAAAGCCTGTGCCAGCGGTGCCCGCTCGTCCTCGTCGACAATTTCGAACAGGTCGGCAATATCGGCATCGTGGAGCGGGTTGACCAGTTCTTGCGCGCGGTTGGTATCGTCTTCGTCAACCGCTTCGGACACGGACCGCACAAAATCATCGGTTAGGCGGTTGTCTTCGTCCAGGACATCTTCACCGTCGATATCGTCCATGGGGGCGTCGTTGGTTTTGCTCATGTCGATGCTCCCCTTTCGCCCTCGCACGCTGCTTCAACCCGCGCTGTCTAGTAGCAGTAGCGGCGCAATTGCAATCTTTTGTGACATTATTCGAACAGAGCGGGTGATTTTTCGGTGAGGCTTACCTATATGGCCTCAAAGCTTTGCAATTGAAACAAAAGGAATTTGAGATGGCACATGAAAAAATGACCCTTCACCTGGAAACCGGCGATGTGGAAATCAAGCTTCGCTCCGACCTGGCGCCCAAGCATGTTGAACGGATTACCGAACTGGCGTCTGAAGGATTTTATGACGGGGTTGTATTTCACCGCGTCATCGATGGCTTCATGGCACAGGGCGGCGATCCGACCGGTACCGGTATGAGCGGTTCTGACAAGCCGGATCTGGAACAGGAATTTAACGCTGAGCCGCATGTGGAAGGCACCTGTTCAATGGCCCGCACAATGGACCCGAACACCGCGAACAGCCAGTTTTTCATCTGTCTGGATGACGCGGGCTTTCTCGACAATCAATATACCGTGTGGGGCGAAGTGACGTCCGGCATGGAAGCGGTACATGCGCTGCCAAAAGGCGAGCCACCTGCGCAGCCCGGTGCGATTAAGAACGTTACTTTGGGGTAACTGTTGGCGATCTTGAAATCATGAAAAGGGGAGGCTTTTTGCTTCCCCTTTTTTTTGGCCGGTCACTGGACAAGAAAACCATGCACGGACAAACAAAATCTGCTTTGATGTTTTTAGATTGAACAGGTTTAAGGAATACCGATGACCAATATTGATCCGGCAACACTCGGCGAAGCTATCGCGATGCAGCCTTTTTGGCTGAAAAGTTGGATGTACCTGCTGGGTGCTACCAACCTCGTCGCGGTTTTTTTTCTTGCGAAACGTGTCGCCGGAAAATGGCGACCGCGCTGGGAAGCGCTTGCGATTCTGATTGGCTTTCTTGCAGCCGGCGCGTTTATGGAATGGCTATACGAGCAATATGGCTATGTTCGCCTTCTCGGCCTGGCACATCTGGTTTTCTGGACACCCGTCTATGTCTGGATATTCGGCCGCCGCCGCGAACTGGTCGGAGCCTATGCGATATTTGGAAAATATATACTCTTCTATCTGCTGATGAACGGCATTTCTCTGGTGATCGACCTGATTGACGTGATCCGCTATTTCACCGGCACAGCCTAACCCCAAAGGAGCTTTTGAATGACTGACACCTATACACCGCCGAAAATCTGGACATGGGATGCGGAAAGCGGCGGGCGTTTCGCCAATATCAATCGCCCGATTGCAGGCCCTACTCATGACGAAGAGTTGAAAGTCGGCAAACATCCGTTTCAGCTTTATTCGCTTGGCACGCCCAACGGGGTGAAGGTAACGATCATGTTCGAGGAGCTTCTTGAACTGGGTATCAGCGAGGCAGAATATGACGCCTGGCTTGTCAATATTGGCGAAGGGAACCAATTTGGCAGCGGCTTTGTAGATGTGAATCCGAACAGTAAAATACCCGCGCTGATGGATCACAGCACCAACCCGCCGACACGTTTGTTTGAGTCAGCCTCCATGCTGCTCTATCTTGCGGAGAAGTTTGGGAAGTTCCTGCCGACCGATCATCACAAACGTGCAGAGGCGATTAACTGGCTGTTCTGGGTACAGGGCAGCGCGCCTTTCCTGGGCGGCGGCTTTGGCCATTTCTATGCCTATGCGCCAGAAAAATGGGAATATCCGATCAACCGCTATGCGATGGAAGTGAAGCGGCAGATGGATGTGCTCGACCGGCATTTGAAGGATAATGAATTTCTCGCCGGCGACGAATATAGCATCGCCGATATGGGGACCTTCCCCTGGTATGGCGGTATGGCGCGCGGCGTGCTGTACGAAGCCGGTGAATTTTTGCAGGTAGAGGATTACAAAAATGTCCAGCGCTGGGCCAAACAACTGAACGCACGTCCCGGCGTGAAGCGCGGCATGATGGTCAACCGTCCCTATGGTGAGCCGGAAACGCAATTGCACGAGCGCCATGATGCCAGCGATTTTGAGAATAACACACAGGACAAGCGGATTGCTCGCGGTGAAGTACCAGCGCCCGACAAAGACTGATGCGTCTTTCCAAACCACGTATCGCGCCTTTGTCGGACGCGGAGATTGGAGATGAACACCGGGAAATGATGGCGGAGCGCTTTCGCAAGGGAAGCATCCTCAATATCTTCCGCACGCTGTTAAAAGCACCGAAAGCCTATAAGGCGTTCATGTGGTGGGGCGGCTATATTCTGTCCGATCACAACGCCATTGCGCGGCGCGAGCGAGAGATCATTATCCTGCGGACCGGTTTCAATTGGAAATCCGGTTACGAGTGGGCACAGCATGTCCGTATTGGCAAGGATTGTGGTCTTAGCAACGAAGAGATTGAACGGATCAAGGCAGGACCAGATGCGGACGGTTGGAGTCCAACGGAAGCCGCAATGCTGCGCGCGACCGATGAGCTGACCAGTGGCGGTTTTGTGGCCGATGTAACTTGGGATGCGCTAAGTGACCTAACGGAAAAACAGCGCATGGATTTGGTCATGACCGTAGGTCAATATACCCAAGTCTCCATGATGCTGAACAGCTATGGTGTGCAGTTGGATGATGATCTGGAACTTGATCCCGATCTAAAAGCCTGACCTCAGGCTTATTTCGGAATCCTCCCAAATGGAACAACCTTGTTGTCAGCATCATGGCCAATATCGGCACGCCCCAAATAGGGAATATTTGCGCGCGCACACCAACGCTGTGCAATCTCCTCTTCGCTCTCACCAAAGGGCCGGTCGTTTTCAGGAACATTATTAAGCCTGCCCAGCCGCAATCCGGTCAGGCCTGCACCGGTTAAATGGGTGGTGATATTGAACATCGCGCGGTCAAACGCGTACAGATATTCCGCTATTTCCTCGACCATCAAAATATGGTCTTTCAGATTTGGGAGCAATGGTGTCCCCACCATCATCGCCATGGTTGCTGCGTTGAACGCTGCATATTTCTGACCGGCCTGAACGCTAGCTTCCAGGGCCGAGGGCGCAGAGCAGGTCAGCCAATCCAGTGCACGCTTTACAGTCTCTTCACCGCCGGCCCGTGATATGTCGACGGGCATGGGGCCGTGCGCCTGTGTTCCGATTCCTGCGTCATAGAGTGCGCCCAGCAAGTTTCCGGCATCGCTATAGCCCATATAAAGTTTTTCACGCGCGGCATCGCCAAGCTGCGGCAAAATATTTTGGACGATACGCGCTGCGCCATATCCGCCGCGAGCAAACCAGATGGTATCGAGCATCGGATCGTTGGCCATAGTCACAAATGCATCACCGCGGAGGGCATCATCGCCCGCAAAGTGACCGACATTGGCAAAACATTGTTCTGAAAAGACCAACTCAACGCCCGGATGAGCCTGTTTAGCGAGTTCGTCTACCCGCACGGCATCGTCCCGGGACAAAGGGGTGGATGGTGCGCAAATGCCGATCCGTTTCCGCTTTAACATATTCGCTCCGTCATGGTTTTTCCCTTTCGCAATTGCCAAATTGTCGGGGACGCAATAGCGGGGAGATATGACCAAAGACAAATCCTATTATTTTTGCGGTATTGGCGGTTCGGGGATGCTGCCGCTGGCGATGATTGTGCGGGAATCCGGGGCAACGGTGGCGGGTTCCGACCGCGCATTGGATCAAGGCCGGCTGGCGGCAAAGTTCGAATGGCTGGAGGCCAAGGGCGTAAAATTGTTTCAACAGGATGGCAGCGGCCTGACCAACAGCGATCAAATATTAATCGCCTCGGCAGCGATTGAGGATAGCGTGCCGGACGTGGCAAAGGCCAATGCACTTGGCTGTCAAAGAATGACTCGCGCAAAGCTTCTCGCCGCGCAATTTAATGAAACCGATCACAATATTGCCATCGGCGGGACGAGCGGAAAATCGACCGTCACTGGAATGATTGGCTGGATATTGGCCGAAGCAGGCCGTGATCCCACGATCATGAACGGCGCGGTCATGAAAAATTTTGTCTCTGATGACGCACCATTTGCCAGCTCGCGCGTTGGCAATGGCGACCTGATGGTCAGCGAAGTGGACGAAAGTGATGGTTCAATCGCGCTATTCAATCCAGAGATCGCAGTGCTTAACAATGTCAGCCTTGATCACAAAAGTCTGGAAGAGTTACGCCAGCTATTCGGTGACTTTGCTCGTAAGGCAAGATATGCAGTCTGGAACGTGGACGATGCCGAGACGGCGGCGTTGGTGGAAGGGCTGGGTTTGCAAAATGCAATCAGCTTTGGTTTTTCAAAAGATGCTGATTTGCGCGCGACCGATATCAAAGAAGCGCCGCTGAGCAGCAGCTTCACATTGATCGCAGACGGTGCGGAATATCCCGTAACCATGCAGGTGCCCGGACGCCACAATATCGCCAATGCATTGTCGAGCATCGCCGCCGCATCGGCCATCGGTGTGCCGATCAAGACTAGTGTGAGCGCAATGGCCGGCTTTACTGGTCTTGCGCGCCGTTTCGATGTGGTCGGAACCGCGAACAACATCAGCGTGATTGATGATTTTGGCCACAACCCGGACAAGATCGCGGCGACCCTGAAAACGATGAAGGCTTTTTCAGGCCGGATTATCGCGTTTTTTCAGCCGCATGGCTTTGGCCCCATCCATAAAATGGGCGCAGAGCTGGCCCAGGTATTTGCCGATATCTTGGATGAGGAGGACCGCGTGATATTATGTGATCCGGTCTATTTTGGCGGCACTGTCGATCGTTCCATCGGCAGCAATTATATTACCGATGCCGTGCGCGCCGCCGGAGGGATGGCGGAGCATATTCCCGGCCGGACCGATTGCGCACACCACATTGTCGATATTGCCGAACCGGGCGACCGGATTGTGGTCATGGGCGCGCGGGACGACACGCTCAGCAGCTTCGCCGCCGATATTTTGGAACGGTTACGCTGAACCGTTACGCTGAACCGTTAAAGCCCGGCTTTGACCACCCAATCATGGAATATCCGCACCGCCCGATTTTTGCGGTCGCGTTTGCGGCAAACAAACCAATAGCTATACGGGCTATCGACGTCATGATCGAATAGTCTGACCAGCCGGGGATCATTGGCATCGGAAAAATGTCCGCCATGCATGATTGCGATACCAAGCCCTTGTGCGGCGGCCTCCAGCATTAATGGCCCGCTATTCAGATGGTCCACGCTCGCCGGTTCAAGATCGGGCAGGCCGACTGCTCGTTTCCACTCCTCGAACGCTTGCGTCATATCGCTGTGGATCAGGATATTGTGATTGATCAACTGTTCCGGTTCCCTGATCGCATTTTCCCCGTGCACCAGTTCGGCAGAGGCAATGGCGTAGACCTTGTTACTGTCCAACTTTACGGAATAGAGGTTCGGATCAACCTGATCGGAAATGATGATCGCGGCGTCAACCACATCGCCTAGCATATTTTCCGCATGGGCAGAGGTGTCCACGTCGATGTGCAATTTTGGATATAGAGTTTTTAGCTCCGGCAATCGCGGCAGCAATCGGGTCGCCCCGAATAGAGGCAATACCCCAAGGCGCAATCGCAAATCGCCGCCCGTGACCGTAATCTGATCGACCGCTTCGCCGATCGTCTCCATGGCCGGTGCCACGGCATCCAATAATATTTGGCCATCCTCATTCAGAATCATCGATTGGTTGCGCCGTTCGAACAGCGATTTCCCGATATGATCTTCTAGTGATTTGATACGCCTGCTCAGGGCCGGCGCCGACAGCGCCAATTCGGACGCGGCGGCTTTGGACGAGCCAAGACGAGCTACGCGAATAAAAGCTTCAAGAGCGCGAAGGGGAGGTAAGCGGCGCATCGTTGCTACAATATCGGTTGTACTTTCGCTTTGTGCAATGCAAAAATGTACATCTGGCGCAAAAACACCGGAAATGTCATATAATTGGCAATGTTGGATGCATAATGTGCAACTGGAAATGTTCTTTTCGCACTTGCAACATTTCCGATTCTCCCCCAAATAGGTCGTGCCTTTCAGGCATCCTCTCCTAAAAACTTTTTGGGTCAATCCTTCGGGATTGGCCCTTTTTTTTGGCCATTTCTGGCGATCAGTGGTTTTTGCTAAAATTCGGGGTCGCATATCACCCCGGCGCTCCCTATCTTGTTGGAAAGCAATGATAGCCTTAGGAGTCGTTTGCCAGTGCCTGATACGGAAACCCCAGAAACCGATTCGAAAAAACTCAAGCTTCAAGTCGCAAATGCGCGACCGGAAGATAGCGGACGAGGCCTGGCGCGCCTGTCCCGGGATAATTTGGGGAAACTGGGCCTTGTGGAAGGCGATGTAGTGGAGATTTCGGGCAAGCGGCCGACACCTGCACGTGCGGTTCTACCTTATCCGGAAGATGAAGGCCTGGATTTTGTGCGACTGGACGGCCTTCAGCGCGCCAATGCCGGTGTCGGCTCCGGTGACTGTGTAGAGATACGCAAGATTGAAACCAAGCCGGCGAAAAAGGTTGTGTTCGCGCCGGCCCAAAAAGATTTACGTCTGCACGGCAATGGCAATGGATTGAAACGCAGCTTCATGGGCCGGCCGCTGAACGCAGGTGACTTTGTCGCCACTCATGGGCAGCAACAGGTGGACCGGGGTGACATGCCGCAACAGCTTCGTCAGATGCTAAATGCTCCGGCTTTTTCGCTTACCCAAATACGGCTGAATGTCGTTTCCACCACTCCAAAAGGGGTGGTCCATATCGACGAACAGACAGAAGTCGAGCTGCGGCCGGAATATGAAGAGTCCACCGAACATCGCCGTGCGGACGTAACTTATGATGACATAGGCGGCCTGCATGAGACCATCGACCAGCTAAGGGAAATGGTGGAATTGCCGCTGCGCTATCCGCAATTGTTCACGCGCCTTGGCGTTGATCCGCCACGCGGTGTTTTGCTTCATGGCCCTCCGGGAACCGGAAAGACCCGGCTTGCACGTGCCGTTGCGAATGAGAGTGATGCAGAATTTTTTCTCATCAACGGTCCGGAGATTATGGGTTCTGCCTATGGCGAGTCCGAGAAAAAATTGCGTGAGGTATTTGAAGAAGCCACCGCCGCGGCGCCCTCGATACTGTTTATCGACGAAATAGATTCGATTGCACCCAAACGCGGCGAAGTGCAGGGTGAGACCGAAAAACGCCTTGTTGCACAATTGCTGACGTTGATGGACGGTTTGGAATCGCGCGTGAACCTTGTGGTCATCGCGGCGACCAATCGCCCAGAGGCCATTGACGAGGCGTTACGCCGTCCTGGCCGGTTTGACCGGGAAATCATTGTCGGCGTGCCCGATGTTGCCGGTCGCCGGGAAATATTGGGGATACATACGCGCGGCATGCCTTTGGAATCAGCCGTCGATTTGCACGAGCTGGCACGCACGACATATGGGTTTGTGGGTGCCGATCTGGCGGCTCTGACCCGTGAGGCGGCGATTGAGGCAGTACGCAGGATCATGCCCAAACTTGATCTGGAAGCGGAAACCGTACCACCGGAAGTGCTGGAAGAACTGGTTGTCCGTCGCAGCGATTTTGTCGAAGCGCTGAAACGGGTGCAACCGTCGGCTATGCGCGAGGTCATGGTGCAAATACCGGATGTCCGCTGGGAAGATATTGGCGGTCTGGACGATGCACAAATGCGTTTGAAAGAGGGCATAGAGCTACCTATGAAAAATCCGGAAGCCTTCACGAAGTTGGGCATTAGCCCGGCCAAGGGCTTTTTGTTATATGGCCCTCCGGGCACCGGCAAGACACTGCTCGCCAAAGCGGTCGCGCGTGAGGCGGAAGCAAATTTCATCGCGATCAAATCAAGCGACCTGCTATCGAAATGGTACGGCGAAAGCGAACAGCAGATTGCCCGATTATTCGCGCGTGCGCGGCAGGTTGCACCGACGATCCTGTTCATTGACGAGATTGACAGTTTGGTCCCGGCACGCGGTCGCGGCATGGGCGAACCACAGGTTACCGAACGGGTGGTGAACACCATCTTGGCCGAGATGGATGGGCTGGAAGAAATGCAATCCGTCATCTTGATCGGGGCGACCAATCGCCCCGGATTGATTGATCCTGCGTTACTGCGGCCCGGACGGTTCGACGAACTGGTTTATGTGCCGGTACCTGAAAAACCGGGACGGCGACGGATATTGGCAATCCACACAGCAAAAATGCCGTTGGATAAAGATGTTGATCTGGACGATGTTGCGGAGCGCGCAGAACGCTATTCCGGCGCAGACCTGGAGGACTTGGTGCGCCGCGCGGGGCTTTATGCGTTGCGCGAACATGGCGGCTTGGTCGATAAGGTCTCGATGAAGCATTTCGACAAAGCGCTGGAGGATAGCCGGGCGTCGGTGACGCCGGAAATGGAGGAAGAATATTCCAAAATGGAAGCGGAATTGAAGCAGAATGCGATGCGCAATGAGCCTATTGGCTTTGTCTCACCGGGTATGTTGACGCCGGTTAAGGACAGCAAGCACTAGGATTTTTCTAGCTGTGTTTCGTCCAGCGTCAGGGCTTTATATCCCCAGCCAAAGATAAACAGGCACATGGCGACCGCCAACCAGAAGGGCAGCGCCCCGCCATAGGTATAGAGCAATACTCCCAAAGCGGGAGAGGCGATAAATGCAACTCCGTTGACCGAAGCGACGATCCCGGCAACGCCGTTTTGTTCCGAACGTTTGACGGCGAGCGATGCGCCAGCGGTAAACCCTGGGCGAAACAATCCGAACCCTAGCGATGCAATAGCAAAGCCGATGATGATCCCGTAAAGATCATCAGACATACCGATAGTGAGACAACCGATCCCGGCAAGCAACATGCCCCATAGAATGGAGGACCGCGGACCCATTTGCAGCAGCGGGATGAGGCCCCATTGGGCGAGCAATGTTGCCGCTGCCCCGGACATCAATACGATACCGGTCATCTCGATCCCGGTCGCTGGATCTCCGCGAAGTCCCAACCGGTCCAGTACCAGAAATCCCACGACGCCCAGAATGATAGCGTGGGCGTTGCCGCCCATTATGCCGGCCAGCAACCAAGGTTTGATCCGTGGATCCCCCCATTTCAAGCGCGGCGGAATTTCCGTTTCGGACATCTCCTTCTCATCCTCGCCGGTATCCTCCTCCTCCTCCTTCAAGCTGCTGGAGGACGGCGCGGAACTATAGGGTTCCGACGTAACGACACCGCGCGCGGCAAATCGGGGATCATCATTCGGTAGTTTCAAAGCCAGGGCCACCATTACGATCAGGCCGATGGCGGCAAAGGCGAACATTGGGCTAGAGAGACCAAGGGCAGGCAGAATCAAAAGCGGTGCAATCGCCGGTCCGACAATGGTTCCCAATCCAAAAGATGAAGAGATGAGTGACAGTGCTTTTGTGCGGTCGGCGCGCGCCGTTCTGGCGGCCACATAGGCTTGCACGGCGGGCGGTGCTGCGGAACCAAGGCCGCCATATAGACTGCGAAAAAATGCAAATAGAATGAAGGTCCAAAGCGCGCTGTACCAACCGAGCAAACCCAGGAACAATGCCAGTCCGGCCAATGCAAAGGAGGTCGTAAAGCCGATCATGCCAAGCCGCATCAGCGCCTTTCGCCCGCGATGATCCGATTGCCGCGCCCATATCGGTGCTGTGTAAACCCAAAGGAGTGCAGACCAGCTAAAAGCTGCGCTGACCCAGAAGTCGGGAATATTGAGCTGCGTACCGATGGTCGGCAATATCGACTGCATCGCCGTATTGCCCGACGCGGTGACCAGCATTACGGAAAACAGCACGGTCATCCGGGTGCTGTCAATCGCACTATGCTTCTGTTCAGTTTTTGGCGGTGCGGGAGAATCGGCCATGGCCGTCCTATGGCATGCTATTTTTACCAATCCCAGATTTATTAGCGCTTGGTTCGCTTAACCGGTTTTTTGCCAGTCATAGCTGCGTTCGACTTGTGCAACATGCAGCGAATAGCTGTCATACCAGATAGCTCTGCCTCGATCGCGAATGGCGGCATGGGCCGGCTCGTCGCGCCATGCTTTTGCGCTGGCTTCGTCTTTCCAATAACTAACCGTGATGCCCAGGCCATTGGCAGAGCGGGCATGATCCTGTCCCAGATATCCGGGTTGCTGCGCGGCCAGATCGCTCATCTGTGTTGCGGCTTCATCATATCCCGCTTCATCCTGTCCAGTGCGCATGGCACAGAATATTACCGCGATGCTATCTGGAGGGTAAAGTTTCATTTGTGAGTTTTTAAAGCGTCAGCCCTATTTCGCAAGTTGGAAGATGTTTGAAATATTTGCTGTGACGCATTAGTAAGACACTATCCAACCTCCGGGAGACTGTTTCTTGACCAATAGCATTGCAAAAGCGCCGCTTTTCAACCGAATCAAAACAAGGTTGGAACGGCTTTTTGGAGCTTGGGGTGTATTTTTCAAAGGCTTTGTAAAACATCCGGTCATGGTCGGGTCGATTATACCGTCATCAGATGCCACGGTTAAAAAAATGCTGGCTCCGGTGAAATGGGACGAATGCGATTTGTTCGTTGAATATGGGCCCGGTGTTGGAACTTTCTGTCGGCCCGTTTTGGAAAAAATGAAGCCGGACGCTGCATTGGTGGTGATCGACCTTAACCCGGATTTTATCGACTATCTGGGAAAGACCATTAGGGACAGTCGTTTCTATCCTGTCCATGGGTCTGCTGCCGATGTGCAACAAATTATTTCGGATTTGGGCCACGAGAAAGCAGATTATATTCTTTCCGGCCTGCCATTTTCGACGCTTCCAGATCAACTGGGGCCAAAAATTGCCAAAGAAACGTACGATGCCATCCGTCCGGGCGGTGCATTTCTAGTCTATCAATTTGTTAAGAAAGCGCGGGATTTCATGACACCGCATTTTGAGCGGATCGACAATGGGTTTTCGCTTTGGAACATATTGCCTTGCCATCTATTCTGGGGCTGGAAACAGAAATAGTCGTTGGTCGATGCTGATATATCGTTGGTCGAACACAGGCCAATAGGTTTGTGCGTTTTTCACGCGATTTGATAACTTGTTTATGATTTTGATTTTTTGAGAGGATTTTCTGATGTCACGCTTTTCTCGCTGTTTGACTTTGGCGCTAACCACCACCGCACTTTCATTGTCGGGGGGTGCATTTGCGGAAAATCATGAATCGGCAAAGTCTGCGCCGGTAAGTGCGTTGGTTGACGCGGTTGATATTCCCTATGAGCGCTTCACTCTGGACAACGGATTGAAAGTGTTGGTGCACACCGACCGAAAGGCGCCGATTGTCGCGGTTTCCATCTGGTACGGCGTTGGTTCGGCCCACGAGCCAAAAGGAAAAACTGGCTATGCTCATCTGTTTGAACATATCATGTTTAACGGCTCCGAAAATGCGCCGGGAGATTTTTTTGAACCCTTGCGTCAGATTGGTGCAACTGATTTGAACGGGACGACATGGCTCGACCGGACAAATTATTTTCAGACGGTCCCGAAATCTGCGCTGGAAGTGGCGTTGTTTTTGGAAAGCGATCGCATGGGGCACCTGTTGGGTGCGGTGACGCAGGAGAAGCTGGACAATCAGATCGGCGTAGTCTCGAACGAGAAGCGTCAGGGCGACAACCGGCCTTACGGACTGGTCGGATATCGCCAGACAGAGCTGCTATTCCCCGATAGCAGTCATCCTTACGGCCATGACACAATCGGATCGCTGGAAGATCTGGAAGCGGCTTCGCTGGATGACATGAAACAATGGTTCATCGACCATTATGGCCCGAACAACGCGATCCTCGTTCTGGCGGGCGATATTGATGCAGATTCTGCCAAGCCGCTGGTTGAAAAATGGTTCGGCGATATTGCGCGCGGCAAACAGATTGCCGAACTGAACCCGGCGCTGCCCACATTGGAAAAGCCGGTTTATGAGGTTATGAAGGACAAAGTCGCCACCACGCGTATCTATCGAAACTGGATTGTCCCAGGCCTTAATGATGCGGACTATACACCGTTGAAAGTCGGTATGACCGTGCTCGGCGGCCTCGCCAGCTCGCGGCTCGACAATATCATGGTCCGGGAAGAGAAGAATGCGGTTGCGGTTCAGGCATGGATATTGCCCTTTGTCCACGGCAGCCTGGTCAATATTCAGGCGGATGTGAAACCCGGCGAAGATGCTGATATGGTTGCGAAGCGGCTGGATGAAATTGTTGCAGATTTCATCGCCAATGGTCCGACGGCAGATGAAGTCCAACGTGTTGCTACCCGTGATGCCGCTGCCAGAATCGCTGGACTGGAACAGGTTGGCGGGTTTAGCGGCAAGGCGGTCGCCTTGGCGCAGGGCGAACTTTATTCGGATGATCCGGAATATTATAAAAAGGAACTTGGGCGTCTGGCGGTCACTACACCGCAGTCCGTGACCGCTGCGATGCAGAAATGGCTGAGCCGTCCGGTCGTCGGTATTCGTGTGGTCCCCGGTGAGCGCGAAGCTTACCAGGAAGTAGCATCGGGCGAGGGCGCACGTACCGGCACGCTGACCGCACCGGCCTATTTCATGCAGAACGGTGACAGTCCGAACGTCACCACGCCGGATCGATCCAAGCTGCCCGATGTCGGCGAAGTTCCAAATGTCGACTTTCCCGATGTGGAAACCGGGACATTGTCCAACGGTATAAAGGTATATTTTGCGCGCCGCGATGCGGTGCCGATGACGCGCGTCACCTTGTCCTTCGATGCAGGTTCCACCGCTGATCCGGCGAACAAGATTGGCCTGCAAAATTTCGTCACCTCCATGCTGGAAGAGGGCACGACCAGCTTGAACTCGGTCCAGATCGCTGAACAGCAAGAGCGACTGGGCGCTGGCATAGACATTGGCGGCGGGCGTGATACCACGACGATCAGCCTGAGCGCAGTGAATCCCAATTTGGATGCGTCGCTCGACCTGATGGCGGATATCGTCAAGAACCCGGCGTTCAAGGCCGACGACATAGAGCGTATCCGCACGCTGCAGCTGACTTCGATCGAGGCCGCCGCCAACAGCCCGTCCGCGATTGCCAGCAACGCATTGCCACCGTTGATATTTGGCGACGACCATCCTTATGGCCGTGGTTTGTCTGGTGACGGTACGAAGGAATCGGTATCCTCAATCACACGGAATGATCTGGTGAATTTCCACGGTGCGTGGATGCGTCCGCAAAATGCCACGATATTCGCAGCCGGTAAGATAGACCGCGCGGCCTTGATGGAAAAACTTGAAATGCGTTTTGGCAAGTGGGAAGGCGGCGGCCAAGTGGCTCAGCCAAAAAACTTTGATGCCGCAATCCCGGATGCGGAAGGCAAAATTGTCGTCATTCATCGGGCAAATTCACCGCAATCGCTGATTCTAGCGGGTCAGGTTTTGTCGATGAAAGGGACCGATGATTTGGTTGAACTAAATGCCGCAAATGAAATTTTGGGCGGCAGTTTCCTGTCGCGGATCAACATGGACCTGCGCGAAACCAAAGGTTGGAGCTATGGTACCCGCAACAGCATTTTGCGCGGAAAAGACCGGGTTGCCTATACGATGCGTGCGCCGGTTCAGACTAACCAGACCGGGCCAGCGGTCGCCGCGATAAAGGAACAGGTGCAAAGCTTCCTTGGCGACAACGGCGTGACGCCGGCGGAATTGGAACGCACGGTAAACGGCAATGTCCGGCAATTGCCGGGGCAATTTGAACAATCAACCCGGGTATTGGGACAGATGCAGGGCGATGTGATTTTTAACCGGCCATCCAATTATGCAGAGACGGTGGCCGACAGATATCGGGCACTAACCGCCGATAACCTGGACAAAGCACTGGGTGATGCGATTGACCCAGACAAGTTCACATGGTTGATTGTTGGGGATGCGGACAAGATCAAAACCCAACTGGAAGCACTCGATATGCCAATTGAATATCGCGGCTATGCACCTAGTGACACGGATGTTAGTAATGTCGATAGTTCGAATGATTCGGCAATCGGTGAAGATTGATTTCTTGAATCGGAGCTTATTTTTTTAAAGGAGAATGTAATGTCAGTTGCAGGTGTATATGATTGTGTAACCAAATCCCCGATGGGC
>CALKXX010000229.1 GCA_938003725.1 uncultured Sphingomonadaceae bacterium
CCTGTTTGAATGATTATATCATCGCCGGTTCGTACCGAGAACAGATTGTTGGAAACCGCATTGGTCCCGGTCTGGAAGATGGCGTTGCCGCCGGATTGAATGCGGATAGCGCCTGAAGAAAAGACATCACCGGTGATCGTCGCATTGAAGTTGGGATCAAAAACAACGTCATCAAAACCGGCAATGACCTCAATACCACTTGCAACCAGAGTTCCTGCTCCAATTGGGATCGTTACTGGAGGGCCGGTTACAGAAGCGTCGTCCAAGGTTACATTTTCGAAGGCTTGAACATTTATGTTCGTTTGCGCACGCAGATCGCTTGCCGATGCATTGGTTCCGGCACGAATGGCTATGGTGGTGCCAGCATTGATGATTGATCCGGCCATACTGTTGAAGTCTGCGGCCGCGTTGGCGACAAAGCTTCCGGCCACATCCATGGATATAGTCGGCAGACTATTATTGGAGTGGCTGAACAAAATTGAACCGCCGGTGGTATCCAACAACGCATCACCGCCAACCGCGAACTGGCCATCAGCGTCAAAGGCATATTCGATATTGCCAGTCGTATTGACATTAAGGTCACCGGCAATAACTGTGGTGCCGCTGGTTCCTGTCGCAAAGAACCCGCTTGTTGGGCCTGAAAGCAGGCCCAAGGCTTCTACGGTTAGACTGGCCAGAGCGATGTTGCCCGCTGGATCGATGGATGTATCGGTTAACTCTGCGCGGCCGGCACCCGCACCTCCGGCTATTGTGCCGGTTCCGCCGATGCCGTTAGCTTGCAAGAACGTATCCTGAAGCGTGATGATGCCCGGGCTACCTTCCTGTACCTCCAATATCGGATTGCCGCCAATGCCGTCACCGCCATTGCCATCTGCGCCCAATGTTACGCTAAAATCCGTACCGCCTGTTCCGCCGTTGCCGCCCGTGCCATTGCCAAGCAGATTCACATCATCGCCGGTAATGGTCCCGCCCACTGCACGTAGTGTCGGGGAACCGCCCGTTCCAGAACCGCCATTACCACCATCACCAGCAATACCGCCACTGAGCATGTCTATGTCACCGCCATTGCCGCCGTTGCCGCCCGTGCCGGTAGTTGAAATATCAATGCTGTCAGCGTTGATGCTAAGTGTTGCACCCGTTCGCGCCACAAGTTCCGAATTTCCGCCAAATGCGTCGCCACCATTCCCGCCATCACCCGCTGTTCCGCCAGCAAAGTCACTTGCACCATCACGGCCGTTGCCGCCTGTTGCATTGGCTTCTAAAACGACAAAACCAACCGGAAGGTCGCCGTTGTTTCCGCTGACCTGTAGGCGTGATGTTCCGCCGGTCGCGATCCCGCCATCGCCGCCGCGTCCGCCAATGCCTGTATTGGACCCGCCTGTGCCGCCAAATGCGCTGGAAAACACGGATGGATCGTCGAGTTCGACGCGCACATTATTGACGTTAATTGTGGCCAATCCGCCGGTTGCATCGCCGCCTGTGCCGCCGACCAATCCGCTACCGCCTTGACCGCCGCTGGACCTTGCATCCGCCGAGTAAACCGGGAAGCTCAAGTCTTCCTGATTGAGGTTAATGACTGCGTTTCCGGCAATTCCTGCACCGCCATCGCCGCCTATATTATCAGCTGGACCGCCGCTAACGCCAGTATTGTCGCCGCCATCGCCGCCTATCCCCAAAGATTGGACGGTCGCGCTTGCAAAAGAAATCGTGCCAGCCGTGTTGTTCAGTGTGGCATCGCCGCCGGTACCGCTGCCGCCGGTTCCGCCGGAGCCAGAGATCACGACACCCGTGCCGTCGAACGTGCTGTTTGAATTTCCGGCATTACCGCCATAGCCGCCAGCCGCTACCGAAACAGATTGAGCGTCAATTGTTGCTGTACCATTGAAGTCAAACAAGGCGGTGCCGCCAATGCCATTGCCGCCAGCGCCGCCGGCGCCGCCCGATGATGAACCACCTTGGCCACCCAGAACTAACGACTGAGTAGCGCCGCTTGCATTGCCCAGAGCTTCTACATTGATCTCGTTGATTGTTAGTGAACCCGATGTCCCGTTAAATGTGGCCGTACCGCCAAAACCGTCGGCCCCGTCCCCAGCCAAAGTACCAGAGTTAACGAAACCAGAACTGCCAAAACCACCCAGACCATTGGCCGTAACGTTCAGGATATCTATCGTTGCCGCGCCGCCGTTGAGGTTAAAAGTGACATCCCCTCCGACGCCGCTTCCACCATCACCTACAAAGCTGATCGGCGGGTTTGTGCCATCGTCAAACAAGAACGAATTGCCATCGCCGCCAAAACCATCGGAACTCACATCAACGGTGTTGCCAGTAAACGTGCCATTTTCGATGTCGAACGTGACCGAACCGGCGCGCCCAGTTCCGCCTTCAATGCGTCGAACATCTGCGGGGATATTCAGGGAACCGCTATTGATAGGATCGAACAGGCGACCTTTTGTTTCTCCAAAGAACGGGAATTCCACGCTCCCGTCGGCAGAGACAGCCAGATTGCCAAATGTAAAGTCAGCACTTGGCCCACTTATCGCGAAGACGATATCGCCACCAAGCCCATCGCCGATGTCTAGGGTATCAGTGTTGAAACTGTTATTGCCAACCCCGCTCGCGCCCAAATTGATGTTTTCCGTAATATCAAAAGCACTATCGTTGACGTTGAATGAGATATCACCGGCAACACCCGTTCCCCCATTATCTTCATTGCGGGTACTGGCATTGAGGGTGATTGAGGTACCGCTAATTATCGCGCTGTTGGTGGCGTTTAACGTTATGTCACCAGCGGTGATAGTAGAGCCGCCTTGGCCTCCATTGAAGTCAATTTGCGTGACCAGCTCCAGACCATCAAAGCTGAGATTGGCATTGTCGACGTTGAAGGTAATCGGGTCGGACATGGCGGTCCCGCCGGCACCGATATTAGAGGATACGGCCTCACTATTGTCGATTATGATGTCATTGCCAATATTCAGCGTCGACCCACCGGTAATGGATAAAACGGTTTCACTGCCAGAAGTATTATCCGAAATGAACAGATTGCCGCCGGTGCTAAAAGCTCCACCATTGACGACATCTAAATTGAAGCCGCCAGCTGACCCTATTTCAGCATCAAAACGAGTTGCAAAACGCGTGCTTATGCCATTGGTCACCGTTAAATCGGCGCCATCAACATTAAAATCAATCAGAGCTGCAGAGGAGACTCCAACTGTGCGCGTGCCGTCAGCATCATAGGAAGTATTTGACGTTGCGGTAGCCGAAATGTTCAGGTTTGCTAGCGAATGAGTACCGCCCAGGAACGAAATTGTGACATCACCGGCGGTTGCATCATTGCTTTGAACCACAGCCGGGTTGCTGCCAGCTGTTCCAGTGGCCGAGCTATCGATATTAACAAAGCCGGTTGAAAAATTACCATTTTGAACATCAAGTGTCACATTGCCGGCAACGCTGTCACTACCAATTAATCCTGGGCCGTTGCCACCGATCTTTCCTGTGATTGCAGAACGAACGCCTGTAAAAAATTGTAGGTCATTGGTAATATTTACTACGCTTGATCCGCCGGAGAGCAGAAAATTGATGTCGCCGCCCTCTCCGAAACCATTTTGTTGCTCGCCCTTTCCGCCCTGTGCATTTGCACGCAGGTTTACGCTGCCATCGACAAGAAAATCGCCACGACCATCGATGTTGATGTTGATGTCACCAGCTGTCGCATCCTGGCCAATGCCGGTTCCGCCGTTGTTACGGATGGTGAAAAAGTCATCAGCACCCATCGCGCTGACATCAGCGGTTAAATCGCCAAATACGATCAATCCGGTTATGACATCATCACTGAACCCAGTTTGATTGATATCAAAGTTGATTGTGCCACCCATATTGTTGGCCGAACCTGCGGTTAAAGACATGTTGCCGGAGGTGCCTACGGTGCCGCCTGCGGTTGCATTTATGTCGATTGTGTTGCCCGCGGTCAGATCCAAATCTTGCGTACCGACACCGCTTGCAACGAAGACGGATCGGGTAACGTCAGCACCAGTGACGATGATATTATTGTCTGCAAACCCTTCAACCGAAGACGTAAAGTTTGTGCCCAATATATCTATATTGCCAAAGCCCCTGGGATCGACGGTTTTATCGACGCCAATTTGAGGAGAATTGATCAAGCCCTCAACCGTGACATTCGTTCCGGTCGTCAATACCACGTTGCCATTTACAATCCCAGCCGCGGCGGCGGGTGCATAGCCAATATTGCCGCGGATCAGCATGGTCAATGCCTGGTTCTTTGGCACTGCAACCATGTATATGCCTTGCGGATCCGTTAAACCGGTGGAAGAGTTTCCGCCTGTGCTGCCGGTATGTTCGATGCCGGTAGTATTTTCTGTGCCAACCGTGACTGCGATGTCGAAAAGGCCTTGATCGATCGTCAGATCGGCCTGTTCCGCGGCAACATAGGCAATGGAACCATTGGAGGTAACGCTACCCGCCTGAAGAATGCGGGGCGCCACCATTGCCACATATTCGCTGGCGTTGATGGTTGCATTGGCGTCAATTTCTATGGCGGATTGACTACCCGCAACACCGCCAAAGCGAATTGTACCGCCTGGGGCCAATCCGCCGGTTACATCGATATCATTTGATGTAAGGACCAAGCCGCCCACATTGAAAGCGGCGCCATCGCCGACGACTATGCCGCCGGGGCTATAAAACCAGACGTTTCCGCCTTGCGTGCCATTGTCCAATGCGTTGATTGTGCCGTTAAATTCTATCGGACGAAATACGCCTGCGCCATTGTCGGCTGGCAATATGCGATTGAGAACAGTCAGGCCGCCCGTGGTGCGAAAATTTATGGTGCGCCCGGTGGGCAATATATCGATGGCGGCGCTGGTATCGTTGACGGTTAACCGGTCCAGGGTGACCCAGTTAATGACTGTATCATTGGAGAACAGATTGACTTCGTCGACCGTCGGGCCAGGTGTGTATCCGGAAAATGCCGTCGTGGCTTGAAAAGACTGTGTGTCGGAAATCGCCCGCGCCGGATTGGGGCGAGGAAGCACATTCGCCGATTTTACGGCAAACCGCGCGGGATCACTGTTTACCGGAGAGGGAATGCGGCCCGGTGCGGATATTCTTGGAGGATTTGGAATCGGTTCCGGAACGTTCACCGTCGCCGCATTGCGCGCCGAGAAATTCTGGATACGGGGGCTGCTCAGATTGGCTTGTGCCTGTGCCACCTGAGGGGCGGTCGCAAGCAACATTGCCGCAGCACTAATAGAACCCCCTGCCAACAAACGCAATTTGCTCGCCATTGCCCGATTTCGACTTCGACCGGATTTTCGTGCATCGCTGGTCATCTTATTGTCCCCGTTCATACTCTTCTTCCGCATTGCCATCATTGCCGCGCGTTTAACGCCTCCAAGGTGCCAATTGAATCGTCAGCGTCAAAAGTGCTCTGGCGCTGTCCCGCCGCTGTTGAAATCCAGCGCGTTTTAGTGGCGCAACCGCCACAAGATCCAAGCTGGCCTGACGCCCGATAGTCGCCCGGATACCGCCGCCTGCAGAATATAGTTTCTGTGGATCCCCTGGAAAATTCTTGTTCCAGACGGCCATCGCGTCGAAAAATATATAGGGTTGCCATGCGATGCCATTCGGCGATTCTGGCACTAGCGAGCCATAGCTCACTTCCGTTTGCAGGCCATATCCGCTGTCACCGATAATCGTTCCGGGATCATAGCCTCGCCCGGTAGTATAATTGCCGCCCGAAATTTCTTCATAGGCGAACAGCGCGTCCGGCGAATATTGGAAACGCGGTTTCAATGTAAAGGCTAGCCAAGGGGTCGGACGATAATCAATTTTCGCTTCTCCCCGGACGACAAATGCCGTCGGATCACCGTCTGCGCGCGTGGGTTGTTCCCCAAAGGGGATGATAGGATTGGCGCCGGAACATCTAGTGAAATTTGGCCCGCATCCGTCACTGGCCCCGAAGACGCTTAATCCCTGACGAAACTCCAGTGAGCCATAAATGCCCCATTTAGGTTCAAAGGCTGAATATCCGCCACGGCCTGAAATGCTGTGCGGATCCGTTTGGCTAAAATCCATCCTCGCATAGGCAATGCCCAGCTTGTCCAGGTTGGTGGGGGTACCCAAGAACTCCGTGCTTTGATCAATATATTCAAAACCAACGGTACCGAACAGGTTGCGCGATTGTTCGCGAATAAACGGATAGGTCGCATAGGCGCCTGCCACCAGCGTTTCTGATTCAATGCGCAGGCCGCCACCGATATCGGGTTGTGTCCATGCGTAGGTAAAATTGCCACCCAGTTTCAGGCCTTCGCCACCCAATCTGAATTCATGTGCCGCCTGAATGACTTGTTGTTCGTGGAAGTCTGCCGTGGAGAATATACTAACTATGGTTTCATCACCCATGCCGGTTAGTCCATTGAACCGCACCCTTGCCAAACCGCCGAAACGCCCAACTTCTTCTGAACCGAAATTCTGGATATTGACGTCTGCATAAATCGGTGTTCGGGTAACGTTAAACTCACCGATGACTTCGCCGGGCTTGCCGCCACTTTCCGCGGAAGCCGGTCGCAAGGCCAACCGAACATCCAAGCCAGGAATATCTCGGGCAAGGAGCAGATAGCGTTCGGCAACCTCAATATTGAACACCGGCTCGTTGGTTAGTTTCTCGATATATTGTTTCAACAACTTTTCGGAAGGCCCGGCATCGCCGCGGACCTGTACCGATGTCATCCGTGCCATCAGGATATCGAATTTCACATTGCCGCTTTCAATCGTCTGGGGCGGCACTTGAACAGCGGCCAGATAACCTGCTCCGCGCAAAATTGTCGCTGCGCGATCGCGAATTTCGCAAACCACCGCGACCGGCACCTCCTGTCCTACATATCCGCTATAGGATGAGCGCAGAATATTGCTGTCGACAACGCTCAAACCCGAAAAATCAACCGAGTTCAGCGTGAATTTTATATCTGCAAATTCCGGACCCGCCAAAGGGCAGGGCGCGCGTTCAATATCGCCTTCAACAGTAACCGCTTGGGTTCTGCCTTTCAGGGTTTCGTCGATCAGTCCGCGTTGTAATTCATCGCGCGTGGGCGCGGCTGCAGATGATTGCGCTAAGGCAGGGGCGCTAAAACATAGCGCCGCCGCTGACGTACCGAATAAAATCAATTTTTTTGTTGCGCGCGCTCGCGACATAGTAATCCCCGTTTTCGATATTACCAGCGCGACCCTTTTTGGAATACCGTATCCCTGTTTAATTATATCTGTTTGGCGGCCCTCATTCCGTCAAATAGATATTAGTTGCTTATCAACCTTGATCGCCCTCCGCTGATGATCCGTCGTCTAGTGTCTGCACCAGTAAATCAAGCTGACTCTGACAATCATTTGCTATCAAGGCTACTGCAGCTTCATCCAAATCCTTTGGAGCGGTAGGAAGCATGACAAAATTGACTTCGACCGATTTCTGTACATTTGAACCGATCACTTGGTAACGCGCGCCATTTGCCAGCGGTGCGTCGGCCGTTGGCCATCGCTTCAGCGAGCTGCCCTTGCGCCATGCTACTTCCGTCACCGATCCGTTTGTCGGCTCTACGATCGTGGCAGTTGCATTTCCAGTATAGTCCGGACGCCACAGCACCAGCGTCCTGGGGTTTGCGACGCAAAACTTCCCGCCTTTGGTGACATCCAGAAACCATAGATTTGGGTTTTTCGGTGCCTCTACTGCGGCGGGCGCGCCCACGCTTCTAACTGCTCCCGTTCTTGCCCGGCTGGCACCGCGATTGTTGATAAAGCTCGCTAGGCGCGTGGTGCTGGTTGTCGAGCTGGCACGCCGGTTGAGTGAAAATGTGCCGGGCCCACGCAAAACGCGCGTTCCAGATTTACCCAATATGGTCACGCGATCCTGTTTCTTGAGCGAAATCGTCGCGTTATTGGCCAGTTTCTTGCCGGCTGGATAGGATTTTGCCGAGGGTCCAGTGGAGCGAACCACCATATTTTGTGCCACAGCAGCACCGCTAACTCCCACGAGCAACAATGTTCCGATAACGGCTTTCCCGAAGCGAGAGGCCAGTTTTCCTGTTCTAACCGAGTGCATAGCTTTCTCCATCTTTTGTCTTCTCTAGGCGTTTTCGCAGATTTGCGAGCCCCAGATCTTCTCCATATCGTTTCATCATAGCATTTAATGCCTGGATCGCACCTATATCACCGCTGTCATGGGCGGCTATGACCGCCGTCACTGCCTCCCGGTCCTTGGTTTCCCAGTCCGGCACGGGTTCAAATACATCGACCGGCGTGGACCGCCCGCGCAATGTGATTTTGCCCATTGGGCGATACCAATCCATCCCCGTTCGTTCCATCGCTTCGCGGCTAATCAGCACCTTTGTTTCCAGAGCCTTGTTCGCCGCTTCCAGCCGCGCGGCGGTATTCATTGCGTCACCAAGCGCGGTATATTGAATTCTGCCTTCGCCGCCAAAATTTCCGACGATTGCATCGCCATAGTGCATGCCCACCCGTGTGCGGCCAATTGGTGGAACGCCTTCAGGTACATTTTTGCGGAACTCTTCACCAGCTTGATATAGCGCATAAGCAGCTTTGGCTGCGCGTTCGCCGTCATCCGGATAAGCAATAGGTGCGCCCCAAAAGGCGACCAGTGCATCGCCGACAAACTTATCAATCGTGCCGCCATATTCCAGGGCGACATCGCTCAATCGATCCAGATAATCATTGAGTAGCGTAGCTACCATTTCCGGCTCGACCGCATGACTTAGCTTGGTAAAGCCCTCCAGATCGGTGAACACAGCGAAAATCTGACGCTTTTCTCCGTGTAGTGCCAATTTCTCGGGATCACGCATAATCTCGCCAGCGATCGATTTGGGCAGATACTTCCCAAGGGCACCTTGCGCAAAAGCGCGCTGTTTGGACCCTATGGTTCGGGCCGCCGCTCCAACTGAAGCATAGCCTAGCAGCCAACCCACACCCCAGCCGAAAGCCGGTAAAGTCAGCGTATCGATACCGATCCGGTGCAAGATAAATGGGAAGACAAGGAAGAAAAAGAACTGTGCAATCAATATGAAAGCGACTTTGATGGCGCGTCCGACAACCATCGCCGACAAACCGCCACAAATGGCCACAATGATCGCGGCAAGCCAGAGCGTCCATCCGGGAATCTTGCTTGGAATATTGTCGTCGAGAAGTTGTGCCAGCATATGGGCATGTATTTCCAGACCGATCATATTGCTGTCATCCGCAGACGCACCTTCGACGGTTGCTAGCGGCGTATCAAAGCGATCACGGTCTATAAAATCACCGCCAATAAGGACATATTTGTCCTTAATATAGGGTATAAAGAAATCCAGCATCGCTGGGTCTGCAAACCCATCAATTGGCAGTTTGTCGAATACGGGCGTGTCCGCCTTGTCCGGAACAAGATATCGGATAGCGCCATCATTTTTCGCAAATTTCGGATTTGGCTTGGTTAAGGCAATTGCCAGAAACGGTGGCAGATCGGATGGCAAACTCGTCCACCTTCTTTGAACGCCGTCAAAATCCTGTCCCATATCAATGCTGGTTGGTTTGACGTTGCTACCCTCTAGGTTCGCAAGGAAATCGACCAGAAACTCATGCTGGGCAAAATCAATTTCCGGGTTCAATTCGGGATCTGCATAGGCCAGATATGTTGGCGTCTTCATGGATTTGAAGGTTGAAATGAGCAGCTGATCATCATCCTGCGACATATCGAACAAAATATCGATGCCGATTGCTTTCGCGCCGGCCTGATCAATCGTTTCAAGCGCTTGGGCCAGGATGGTGCGATCAACTGGAGACCGTTGTCCCGTTAATTTCAGCGTTTCTTCGTTGTAGACGATCATGACGATACGATCGTCTTTTTCGACCTGCTCGGCATAGGCCGACGCGCGAATGTCATAGAGCGCGCGTTCGGCTTCCTGGATCAACGTGACGTGCCAGCTGAAGCGCGCGACCAATACTGCCAACAAAATGAACAGAAGGGTGAATGCCAACCGAATTGGACCCAGTTGTTTGAATACACGTTTCAGCGAATCAATTGCGCTGCGTGCCTCCGCTTTGACATCCCGACTTTCACTTGCCCGGTCTGGAAGAGTGGAACGTTTGGTCACTATTTCAATACAGCGATCGGATGTTCGAAATTGATCTCTTCATCATCGCTTGCCGTTTGATCCGCCGACAGAAATGGTCTGGCGCCGTCACCGACAATAGCAAATCCGGACCAGTAATAAGGATGCGAAGTTAACGGGTCTTCCATCAGGTTTTTTTGAGAAACACGAAGCGCTTCTGCCACCGAACGCCCTTTGCCAAGCTGGAACAAGCCGCCGATCAGTCGTTCAGTTGCCTTGAAGTCATCGGGTGCGGGCCAATGGCTGGCGAGAACAGAGCGTCCACCAGCTCCGATAAACGACCGCACAAGCCCGTCCAGCGCCGTGCCACCGCCGCTGCTGACGCCTGCCGCTCGGGTGGTTTGGATACTTGCTTTTCCGGCGGTGTCACACGCGCTCAAGATGATGATGTCCGCGTCCAGCTTCAAATCGAATATCTCGTCAAACGCCAAAAGACCGTCAGATTTCTCGCCGCCAAATGAGGTTAGCAATGCCGGTTTGGCCGGGCAGGAAGGATTAGGGGCCGTGACCAGGCCATGGGTGGCAAAATGCAATATGCGATAGTCGGAAATATCCTTTTTCGACAATATTTGATCATCGGAAAAGGCCGATCCGGTCAAGACCTCGCTATTTCCCTGACCGATTAGTGTCTTTGCTTGCTGCAATTCGGCAGCGGAAATAGGTTTGTTCCACTCGGCCAACGACCATTCGCAGTTGCCATTATTCTCTGCTGTCGCGCCGCGCACTTTCGCGACATTTACATCGCCGAAAGCGGGCCTGTTCTGGCCCATTCCGAGATATTC
>CALKXX010000230.1 GCA_938003725.1 uncultured Sphingomonadaceae bacterium
AACGCTGTTCTAGCAGCGAAGGTATAAACTATCGTAAAGTCGGCATTCATTGGCTCTTAGGGGAGGTTAAGCAAACCTTCCCACGTTGGAGACCATTCGTCCCAATATGAACCAAAGTGGGAATTTCATCGTTCTTTAGCAGCAGTACTAGCGTGAAAACGGCTTCACCGCTAAAGGACGCAGGGAAATGACCAATCGAATCAACAACGACTTCCAGCTTGATGGAGATATGAAGGGCAAACGCATTGTCGTTGCGATGTCCGGTGGAGTCGATTCGAGCGTCGTCGCGGCACTTGCGGCACGTACCGGCGCCGAAACCATCGGGATAACATTACAGCTATATGACCATGGCGAAGCGGTCGGCCGAGCAGGAAGCTGCTGTGCCGGACAGGATATAAGAGATGCACGAGCGGTAGCGGAGAAGTTGGGCATAGCGCATTATGTATTCGATCATGCCAGCCGGTTTCAGGAATCGGTGATGGATATCTTCGCCGATGAATATATGGCGGGCAGAACCCCGATACCCTGTGTACAGTGCAATATGGGTGTCAAATTCACCGATCTTTTGAACCTGTCGCGCGACCTTGGCGCGGACTGTCTGGCCACTGGCCATTATGTAAGGCGCGTTATGGGAGAGAGCGGCGCAGAATTGCACCGCGCCATCGACCCGGCACGGGACCAGAGTTATTTTCTGTTTGCCACGACTCAGGATCAGCTTGAATATTTGCGTTTCCCTCTTGGCGGTATGCCAAAGAAACAGGTTCGCGAGATTGCCGAGGAAATGGGACTGGCTGTTGCCTTCAAGCCTGACAGTCAGGATATCTGCTTTGTGCCCGATGGCGACTATGCCAGCGTCGTTCGCAAATTGCGCCCCGAAGCGGACGATGACGGAGAGATTGTTCATATTGATGGACAAGTCATGGGCCGCCACAAGGGCCTAATCCACTATACTGTTGGCCAGCGCAAAGGCTTGGAGATTGGCGGACAGGCCGAACCGCTATACGTGATCCGGCTAGAGCCCGACACCAAACGTGTTTTTGTCGGACCGAAACAGGCGCTTGCTGTCGCGTCCGCTCAATTGAGAGAGATTAACTGGATTGGCGGAGACTTTGCCGGTCCGATGCAGGTAAAAGTCCGATCCATGGCCCAGCCAACACTCGCACGTTTGGAAAAAGAAAAATTGCAGTTCCATAATCCGGAATTTGGCGTTTCACCGGGTCAGGCAGCGGTATTCTACAACAAGGACCGCGTACTTGGCGGTGGTTGGATCGAATCTACCGATGCGGTGTCACAACAATGGCTTGCCGGGGCCGAAGTGTAACAGGACTAATCGGCCAAATCCTCGTCCGTCAGCATGACGCAGCCCCAGCCTTCACGAAATTCCGCCGTTGCTGATGACAATAGCGGTACGGAAGCCGTGACCCGCCGCTTCTCTTCATTCAGCGACAATCCAATCACCTCCATGCCGGGCTCAAAATCCTTCTCGCAATCACCAATGTCTCGCCCGCCAATATAGTGGCAAGAACAGGCGACGCGCGCACCATAAGCGGTGCCCACGCCAAGCTGCCCTTTGATAAAGCTATAGTTGAACGCGAATAGGGCAATGAGCACCGCGATGAATAGCGCGGCCGCATAGAGCGCCAGTCTACCCCGGCTGAACGTTGTTTTTGCTGTTGCCATGGCGGCCTCTATTGGTGCAACAAAGCGCCATGTTCAAGAACAAACTCTTCATCACAGCCGCAGTGGCCTTTGGGCTCACCGGCGCGCTTTCAAGTTGCGGGACAAATGACGAGCATGCCGAACCGCCGACCAAAAGCGCCGAAGAGCTATCGTATATTTCTGACGAAAGTCCTGTAAAAAAGGCGACGTTAGACAGGGCTATCTCGCCACTATTTGATGACCCCGCCATGGGCGAAACGCGCGCTTTTCTGATCATGCATCGCGGCAAAATCATAGCCGAACGCTATGGCGAGGGCTATGATCAGGACACCCGTTTTATCTCCTGGTCTATGGCTAAGTCTATCACCGGTGCACTGATCGGATTTTTGGTCAGCGATGGCAGATTGGTTCTCGATGATCCGGCCCCCGTCCCGGCATGGCAACGTCCCGGCGATCCGCGCGGCGAGATCACGTTACGTCAATTGATCCATATGTCCTCTGGCCTTGATCATACGGAAGTTAGTGAAGAGGGCGGAAAAACGCTGTTTGAAGCCGATACCCAGCAGATGCTCTTCCTGAGCGGTTCCGAAGACATGGCCGGCTATGCAGAGGCGCGCCCGATGGAAGCAGAACCAGGTGAAAAATTTGAGTATAGTACAGCAACAAGCGTCATATTGTCCGATATCATCACCCGCACCCTAACCAAAAGCACCGATCCCAAAACCCGCCGCGATGTTACCATGCGCTTCATACGCGGTCGATTGCTGGAACCACTTGGCATGGACAGCACCTATCCCGAGTTTGATGCCGATGGCACATTTATCGGCGGCAGTATTCTACAGGCGACTGCGAGAGACTATGCCAAATTTGGCGAGTTCCTGCGCAACAATGGCGCCAGAAAGGGCGCACAGCATTTGCCGGTCAGTTGGGTGAAATTTATGAAAACATCTTCGGAAAATGATCCCGCCTATGGCGGCCATATCTGGCTCAACAAAAAGCGCCCCGACGGCCGAAGACAGGTCCTGTTTCCCGATAATGGTCCTGATACGATTTTCGCCGCACTCGGCCATCTGGGGCAACAGATTATCGTATCACCAGACCAGCGACTGACCGCTGTGCGGCTGGGCAAAACCCAGGATGACGTCATTCGGCCGATGAGTGATCAGATGGGAAATATCATGGCACTATTTCCGATGGAGAAATAGTTAGGGCAACTGAAACTGCCCCTCGACCACCGTAAAACATCTGCCGCCCAGCCATGCCCGGTCACCGTCCAACCGGCAATGCACATAACCGCCGCGCGTGCTGGCCTGATAGGCCGTAAAACTGTCACGTCCGAGTTGCTTTGCCCAATAAGGCGTCAAAACTGCATGAGCCGAGCCGGTAAAACTGTCCTCATCCACACCCGCGCCCGGCACGAATACGCGGCTGAGGACATCCGTGTCTTTGCCAGGAGCGGTGCAAATAAATTGTGCATCGCCTAACGCGCCCAATGCCTTCAGGTCGGGCCGCAAGTCTATGACCTCATCCGCCGTTGCATAGCGGATAAGATTGTAACGCCCCTCGTGGAACTGCGTATCCACCGGATCACCGCCCAGAAGAGTTGCAATATCGGCAAGCGGCTTCGGTGCAGGTGCATAGGCGGGCAACCCCAAGGAATATCCGGCTCCATCACGAACAACCTGCAATATGCCGGCCTTCCGCGTACGAAACGCCACTTCATCCAAATCCGGGCTTGCGGTTAGTATCACATGGCCGCTGGCCAAGGTTGCATGACCACATAATCTGATTTCCACAGTTGGCGTGAACCAGCGCAATTCATAGTCCGCTGCGCCTGTTTCATCGGGCAGGTAAAAAGCCGTTTCCGCAAAGTTATTCTCTTCACCAATCGCTTGCAGAATATCATCGGGCAGCCACTGTGTAAGCGGCATGACTGCAGCTTGATTACCGGCAAATGGGGCATCTGCAAAAGCGTCGACGTGATAATATGGTAAATTGTTCATGGATATAGCATTCCTTCCGTCCAGCCCGCTGCGCCGCCGCCGCGCTCAAATATGCGGCGTTCATGCAAGCGGTGTTCGCGGTCTTGCCAAAACTCAAATCGTTCGGGCACCAGACAATAGCCCGACCAATGCGGCGGACGGGGCACATCGCCGCCAGCGAACTTTGCTTTCATCTCAGCAAATCTGGCTTCAAATGTTTCGCGGCGGTCCAGCGGGCGAGATTGCTCAGAGGCCCAGGCGCCCAGTTGTGAATCGCGGCCGCGCGTCGCAAAATAGGCATCGGCCGTTTCATCCGGCACGACCGACAGCGAGCCCTCAATACGGATTTGCCGGCGCAGACTTTTCCAATGGAAGAGAATGGCTGCCTTCGGGTTATCCTTTATGTCCCCTGCCTTGCGGCTTTCCTGATTGGTATAGAACGTAAACCCTTCCACACCGTGCTCCTTAAGCAAAACCATCCGTGCGGACGGTTGACCATCAGCACCGGCCGTCGCAATCGTCATTGCGTTGCTGTCATTTAACTCTGTTTCGCGGGCTTCGACAAACCAGCTATTGAATATTTCCAGGGGATCGTTGCTCATAATTCGACCATCTATCAGGCCATCCGCATGGGGCAAAGCTACAAAATTCATCGCGACATAAACTGAATTTCTGATAGATAACCGCATAATAGCGGGGGAGCGCCAATGAACTGGGATTTGATTTTCACAATCACGAATAATTTTGCACTGGTCATGTGGCTCATTCTGGCCTTCGCGCCGCGCCGGGAAGCGGTAATAAAAGGAATATTCTATGGCGGCGTGGGTCTGTTGGCGCTCACTTATGCTGTGATCATCATCCCCCTAATGACCGGATTGGTTGATGGAGGTGGAAGCGGGGGCACGCCAGATATGACCTCTCTGGCCGGGGTAAAAGCACTATTGGCTAGTGATGGCGGGGCAACTATTGGCTGGATCCATTATCTGGCTTTTGATTTGTTTGTCGGCATCTGGGTGGCAAATAATGCCGATCGGCACGGGATAAACCGGATCATCCAGATACCGTTCCTCCTATTCACGCTTATGCTTGGGCCATTTGGCCTGACGCTATATTTGGTCTTTCGCCTGTTCCGCCGGGATAAGCCGGAAAACGCGGTATATCCGGCTTGACTCTGATATCCGAAACACCATTTAGAGTTCAGTTAAGGAGTTGAAATAGAGGGCGAATGAAAGATCCTTATACAGCATTGGGCGTCGCCAAAAACGCGAGCGAGAAAGACATAAAGAGTGCTTATCGCAAGCTTGCCAAGGAACTCCACCCGGACCGGAACAAAGACAATCCGGCCGCGAGCGAGCGATTTTCCGATGTTACCAAAGCCTATGATCTCCTGATGGATGAACAAAAGCGCGGTCAATTTGATCGCGGGGAAATTGATGCCGAAGGCAATCAAACTGCACCGTTCGGCTTTGGCGGAGGCGTTGGTGGAGCTGGAGGCTATGCTGGCGGCGCTGGCGGACAGCAATTTGACTTTGGCAATGGCGGCGCGGATTTTGGGGATATTTTTGAAGGTCTATTTGGCGGAGGTGGCGGTCGATCATCTCCCTTTGGGTCACGCCAACACAGCGCACCGCCGCCCAAGGGAGCAAATGTCGCCTATCGGTTAAAAGTCAATTTTATCAGCGCCGCGACGCTTGAAAAACAGCGGATAACTCTGGAAGATGGAAAGACGATAGATTTGAGCCTGCCCAAAGGTGTCGAAGATGGCACCCAAATGCGTCTAGGCGGAAAGGGTAGATCAGGTCCGGGCGGCAATGGCGACGCGATTGTGACGATCCACCTCAATCCACATCCGTTTTTTGAACGGGATGGGAATAATATTCGGCTGGAACTGCCGATCACGTTGAAAGAAGCGGTTAAGGGCGCGAAAGTGAAGGTACCCACCGTGGATGGTCCTGTAATGTTGTCCATTCCTGCCGGCTCTAGTTCCGGTCAAGCGCTGCGACTAAAGGCCAAGGGTTTTCATGGAAAAACCGGTGGGCGCGGCGACCAGCTTGTCACGCTTATGATAGTGCTGCCGGAAAATGATCAGGCACTGGACGAGTTTGCCGACCAATGGGAAAATGACGACAATCCACGCACCGATATGGGTGTGTAGGCTTGGCCGAGGGTTTCCATGTCTGACGCCTCTCCGCTTTCCCCCGAAGCGCGGCGCAAGGACCTGCACCGCGCCACAGCCAAACCGGTGGAAATTCTGTCAGAGGAAGATCTTCCGCACCAAATCAAGACGGTTCTGGAACGCACCGCGGTGGGCGTATATACAGACGGCTTCACCTTCGCCGGAAACTTTGCCTATCTGGCGCTTCTCGCCGTTTTCTCCTTCTTTATCGTTGCTGCTACAATTGCAGGCAGCGTTGGCCAAACAGCCGCCGGCATTGAATTTGTTGAAGCTTTTTTGCGGACGGTGCCGCCATCGGTTGCAAATGCTCTGCGCCAACCAATTAATGACGCGATGGGCGCACGTACCGGACCCTTGCTTTGGCTCAGCGCAGCCGTTGGCCTTTGGACCACGGCGAGTCTGATCGAGACCATTCGCGAAATTCTGCAACGCGCTTATGGCGTCACTGCGCAACGGGCATTCTGGGAATATCGGCTTTCTTCCATTGGCTTCATCATTCTGTCGGTCTTCTTTGCCATGCTGGCATTGAGCGCGCAGTTTATGGTTTCCGGCGTCGGGGAATTGATCGACACATATTTCCCTCAGGTTGAAACCGCCTCATTCTGGTTATTTGTGTCCAGTGCGTTGCCCTTCTTGGTTCTTTTTGTGACTCTATATTTTCTTTTTGCTTTGCTGACCCCGCGGCAATATCGTCCGCGCCAATATCCCAAGTGGCCGGGTGCTGTGTTTATCAGCTTGTGGTGGCTTTCGATAACCGGCCTGCTCCCGCTTTTCCTTAAATATGCGGCAAATTACCAGCTGACATATGGCAGTCTGGCGGGCGTGATGATTACCCTCATTTTCTTCTACTTGGTCGGCCTGGGCATGGTGATCGGGTCCGAACTCAACGCGGCGCTCGCCGAAAGGCCGGGTCACAAAAACGCGGATGCCCCATCAGAGAATGATGATTTACTGGAAAATCAGACGCATCGGCAGTAATGAAAAATATGACCATTGGCGAAAGGGGCTAACCATGAATGATTTGATGCAAGGCAAGCGCGGGCTCATCATGGGTTTGGCGAATAACAAATCACTGGCCTGGGGTATTGCCCAGCGACTGGCAGCGGAAGGTGCCGAACTGGCGATTAGTTATCAGGGCGAAGTTATGGCTAAACGGGTAAAACCTTTGGCTGAGCAACTTGGTTGTGATTTCCTGCTGGATTGTGATGTCTCCGATATGGCCAATCTCGACACGGCCTTTGGCGAGATCGAAAAAAAATGGGGAAAACTGGATTTTGTTGTCCACGCCATCGGCTTTACCAACAAAGAGGCTTTGCGCGGCAAATATTTCGACGTGACACTCGATGATTTCCTGATGACAATGAATATCAGTGTTTATAGCTTTACCGCCGTTGCCAAACGTGCCGCCCCCCTGATGAATGAAGGAGGGTCGATGCTCACACTTTCCTATTATGGAGCGGAAAAGGTCATCCCCCATTATAACGTGATGGGAGTGGCCAAATCTGCGCTGGAAACCTCGGTCAAATATCTTGCCAATGACGTCGGTCCTGACGGCATCAGGGTGAATGCCATATCCGCCGGACCCATCAAAACGCTCGCCGCATCAGGTATTGGTGACTTCCGCTACATATTGAAATGGAACGAACATAATAGCCCGCTGCGCCGCAATGTGACAATTGACGACGTCGGCGCATCCGCACTCTATTTCCTGTCTGATCTATCCGCAGGCGTGACCGGAGAGACTCACCATGTCGATGCTGGCTATCATACCGTTGGCATGAAACAGGAAGATGCACCGGATATCGCACTGGATTGATGGCGGCGAAGACAGCAAGCCTATTCGAATCATTTGTCTTTGTTCCTTCTTGTGATTAAACCACTGCCATGAGCTTCAACACATTCGGGCGGATATTTCGCTTCTCCACATGGGGAGAGAGCCACGGACCCGCATTGGGTGCGATAATCGACGGTTGCCAGCCGGGTTTACCGCTGAGCGAAACCGATATTCAACCGTTCCTGGATGCGCGGCGTCCCGGACAATCAAAATATACCACCCAGAGAAAAGAACCGGATCAGGTGAAAATCCTGTCAGGCGTGTTTGAAGGAAAGACAACCGGCACGCCGATTTCCCTGATGATCGAAAATGTGGATCAGCGTAGCAAGGATTATAGCGAGGTCGCAAAATCCTATCGCCCCGGACATGCCGACTATGCCTATGATCAAAAATATGGCTTTCGCGACTATCGCGGCGGCGGACGTTCTAGCGCGCGCGAAACCGCCGCACGGGTAGCGGCAGGAGCAGTCGCACGATTGGTGATTCCGGAAGTATCCATTCGCGCTTGGGTCGCTGAAATTGGCGGCGATGCAATCAATCCGGACAATTTTGACGCGACAGAAATCGGAAATAATCCGTTTTTTTGTCCCGATTTAGAAGCCGCAAAACGTTGGGAGCATCTGGTCGATGGTGCGCGCAAGGATGGCAGCAGTCTGGGCGCGATCATTGCTTGCGAAGCGATCGGCGTGCCGGCCGGCTGGGGAGCGCCGGTCTATGCAAAAATGGATAGCGAAATTGCGGCGGGAATGATGACCATCAATGCGACCAAGGGTGTCGAGATTGGTGACGGCTTTGAAGCGGCGCGATTGCGCGGCGAGGAAAATGCTGATGTCATGCATCCGGGCAATGATGGACCACGCTTTGCGTCAAATCACGCTGGTGGCACTGCCGGCGGTATATCGACCGGCCAACCAATATTTTGCCGGGTCGCCTTTAAACCGACCAGTTCCATCCTGACGCCGGTTGAGACCATCAACCGCGACGGCGAGGCAATGCAGATCGTGACCAAAGGTCGTCATGATCCTTGCGTCGGCATCCGCGGAGTACCGGTTGTTGCGGCGATGATGGCGCTTGTACTGGCCGATCAAAAGCTGCTTCACCGGGCACAGTGCGGATAGAAATTACCAGATGATTGATCTCATCCTGCACGTCGTAAAGGACTATATAGAGGCGCATAAAGCCGTTATCGGGCTTGTCATCTTGGGGCTGTTGTTCACCGGTTTCATCATGGAGCGTTTTCCGGCTGCCGTTGTTGCGGTTCTCGGCGCCTGTATGTTCCTCTTCCTCGGTATTATCGATTCGGATGGTCTATTTTCGGTCTTCTCCAATACCGCCCCGATCACGATCGCGGCGATGTTCATTCTATCGGGCGCTCTATTGCGCACGGGTACGATTGATGCAATTGCCGGCTTTATCATTGAACGTGCCAAGAAGCGCCCGAAGCTGGCGGTAGTAGAGATGTTCCTAGGGGCCTTCGTCGCCTCAGCTTTCATGAACAACACCCCTGTTGTACTAGTGCTTATTCCGATCATCATACGCCTGTCCCGGGCAACTGGATTTTCATCCAAGAAACTCCTCATCCCGCTTAGCTTTATCTGTATTTTGGGCGGCACAACAACCCTGATCGGTACATCGACCAACCTGATCGTCGATTCGGTCGCCAGAGATTCCGGAATGCCCGGTTTCGGGATTTTCGACATCACGCCTTATGGTCTGGTCGCCGCGGTAGCAGGCACGATCATGATGTTGCTCTTCAGCAGCTGGCTTCTTCCCGACGGACAAGTATCTGGGGAATTCGAAAGCAGCGATGAAAGCGATTTTCTGACCGAGCTGACGGTTCGGAAGAGTTCATCCGCAGTGGGCAAACAAGTTAAAGATATCCCCTTTCTACGTCGCTCTGGCATCACCGTTACCGCAATCAAACGCTTGAGCAGCTATATCCGCCACGATCTGGAACTTCATGAATTGCGTCCCGGGGATCGCATTGTCGTGCAACTCGATTTGGCGGAGTTGATATCATTACGCGAATCCGAAGATTTTAAAATCGGCATCGTGCGCTCCGGCGATGTCGGGCCTTTAGGAGAAGAACTGGTAGAAGCAACGGTTGCGCCCAGCCATCCTGCCATCGGCAGCCGGCTATTTGATATCCCGTTTCTCAGCCAACTCAATGTCCGCGTTCTGGGCATGACTCGTTTTCGCAATCTGCCTCGTTCGGATTTAACCAACGCACGTATCCACGCTGCCGATCGCCTGTTGGTGACGGGGTCCAGCGAAGATATCAAGCGGATGTACAGCAATCCCAATTTATTCGGTATCGGACAAACAACCACCCGTGCCTTTCGCCGGGATCGGGCACCCATTGCCATCGGCGCATTGGTT
The DNA here is from genome assembly GCA_938003725.1 of uncultured Sphingomonadaceae bacterium. Classification (GTDB taxonomy): domain Bacteria; phylum Pseudomonadota; class Alphaproteobacteria; order Sphingomonadales; family Sphingomonadaceae; genus Parasphingorhabdus. The sequence goes on from CALKXX010000230.1 coordinate 10,031, forward strand.
GCTGTTGTGGTGCTTGCCGCCCTCAACATCATGCCGCTGGCGGTAGCGGCTATTCTTGCCGTTGGCGCGATCCTGCTAGCGCGCTGTATCGATGCAGAGGAAGCATGGGGTTCAATCGACGGCAATGTACTCGTACTTATTTTCGGTATGCTAGCGGTTGGACTGGGCTTGCAACAAGCCGGGAGCGTCGACCTGCTGGTACGGGAGTTAACGCCGTTCCTACGCGATATTCCGCCCTGGGCACTGGTATTTTCGATTTATGTCCTCTCGGTCATCATGACCGAAATTGTGACCAATAATGCCGTCGCCATTATCATTACGCCAATCGCGATTGCGCTGGGTCAGGATTTGGGTGTCGACCCCCGGCCACTGGTGATTGCGGTTATGTTTGCGGCCTCGGCCAGCTTTGCAACGCCAATCGGTTATCAAACCAACACTTTGGTCTATGCGGCGGGGAATTATCGGTTCACCGACTTCTTCAAGGCCGGTATTCCATTGACCTTTGGTGTGGGTTTAGCGACCTGTATGGCGATCACCTTCTGGATGTAAATCCGGCTTACCGGCGCCCGATACGGTCATCGGGCTTGCTCCTGTCCCCGCAGCGCACTAGGCTGTTGCCAAATAGTTCAGGGAAGAGTGATGCTGAGTTTCTGGTTTAAAATTCCTTTGTGGCAGCGCGTGATAGGCGCCCTTATATTGGGTATCGCCGCCGGGTTTGCGATGGGCCCCGACGCGGAATCCATAAAGTGGATTGGCGACTTTTTTATCAAGGCGATCAAAATGCTGGTCGTCCCGCTCATCTTCTTCTCTCTTGTTTCCGGCGTTGCGGCGATTGGGGATTTGAGCAAATTGGGGAAAGTCGGCGGGCGGGCGATGATCTTGTTCATCGTCACCGGCCAAATCGCGGCATGGCTTGGCCTTTTCCTTGGCACAATCATAAAGCCGGGTGCGGGCCTGCAGACGGACCTGATCGACAAAGGCGAAACACCCGAACCCAATGAAACTTCAGCGGTGGATATGATCCTGTCCATCGTACCAGATAGCCCGGTACAAGTGATGGCCGATGCCCGCGTGCTTCCGCTCATTGTCTTTGCCCTGTTGATCGGGATCGGCATTTTGATGGCGAAAGAAGAAGGCAAGCCGCTCATCAAAATCTTCGATGCCGGCGCCATTGTAATGCAAAAAGTCACAATGATCGTGATGGAACTAACCCCCTTTGGGGTGTTTGCGCTCATGGCATGGGTTGCCGGAACATTGGGTCTCGATGCCCTGCAAGCACTGGGTAAACTGGTTTTTCTAAACTATCTTGGCTGCCTGCTCATCATCGGCGTTATGTACAGCGCGATGCTGAAATTTATCGGCAAGGTGCCGGTGATCGATTTCTTCCGCGGTATCGTGGATGCGATTGCGGTCAGCTATTCAACCGCTTCGTCCAATGCAACATTGCCGGTGACATTGCGATGCACACAGCGAAACCTGGGTGTATCAAAAAGCGTATCAAGTTTTGTCGTCTCTCTTGGGGCAACGATCAACATGAACGGCACGGCCATGTATCTGGGATTGGCAACATTGTTTGGCGCACAGATATTCGGAGTTGAACTAAGCTGGGCGCAATATGGATTGATCGCGATACTATCCACCTTGGGGGCGATTGGTGCAGCGGGGATCCCCGGTGCCGGCCTCATCATGATGGCACTGGTATTCGGCGCGGTTGGTGTGCCGCTGGAAACCATCGCCTTTGTTGCCGGTGTGGACCGGATCATGGATATGATGCGGACCACCACCAATGTCAGCGGCGACGCAGCCGTCGCAGTCACGGTGGCCAGCATGACCGGCGAACTGGACAAGGAAGAGCTGATCAGCGCGGATGATGTGTAGGGGTGCTGGTTCGAAGCAAGATAATATGAGATGACGAATGGCAGATAGATTTCACGTTTCAGCGATCATTTGCGGGGTTTTGGCCTGCGCAATTGGATTGGCCTATCTTGTCGTTGCGGGTGCACCGAACAACATGATCATTGTCAACGCCGCGGCGCTCTCTATCGGATTGCTGCTGGCATTTTCGATCACACGCTTTGCGTGGTTCACACATGGTCCCATCATGATCCTATCTATAGTGGGATCCTTGTGTTTGTTGGCGACAGCGGTTTTAGGTTACGCAATCGAGGGGGCAAGTCGGTGGGTACTTGTTGGGCCGTTTTTTGTTCAAACAAGCCTCATTCTTCTGCCCGCGATGGCGCTTAGTTTTGCGAGAGTTCAGAACTTGTGGACGGCCCTTGCGATTGTCATTGCCGGATTGGCAATGGCCATGCAACCTGATCGGGCGATGGCGGCGATGCTTGGCTTGGCGGTTGTGGTTGTGAGTGTGAAAAAACCAAATCTGTTGACGGTTACCACGTCGATATTCTGCGTTGCGGCATTTTGCTTAACAGTGTTTCTACCCGATCGATTGCCCGCTGTTCCCTATGTGGATCATATCTTGTGGACCAGCTTTGAATTGAACTTCATAACCGGGTTATCCCTCTGGACTGGCTGTTTGCTGATGATTTGCCCGATATTCTTTGTTCCCGAAAGCGAACGAACCGTCGTGCACTACACCTTTGTCTCTTGCTGGTTCGCGTTGATTGCAGCTGCGGCGATGGGCGCATATCCCACACCGCTGGTTGGTTATGGTTCCAGCGCGATTATCGGATATTTTTTGAGTTTGAGCTTGATAGGACCGCAAATGCAAATCGCGAAGATTGAGAACCGCGCCAGTAAAGATTCGCTGGACATTGAAGGGCATGACTCGATGTTTCGCGCTCGTCCCGTATAGCTAAGGCCTAATCTCAATCTCTGCCCCGTTCGGCACCACATCCCAGATCTGTTTCATCTCTGCATTGCTCAGCGCGATGCAGCCATCGGTCCAGTCGCGGTCAATCGGTGCGCCATCATAGCCATTGGGCTGACCATGGATGAAGATATCTCCGCCGGGTGATTTGCCACGTGCTTCGGCATAGGCGCGATCGGCGGCGTTGGGATAGGAGACGCGCAGGCTCAGGTGAAAGCTGCTGCCCGGATTGCGGCCGTTGATTGTATATGTGCCTTCCGGCGTTTTCTCGTCACCTTCAAAGCGTTTGTGGCCTTCTGGCGCATCGCCGAAGCGAATCTTTGAATAGCGCGCAATCTCTTCCTCGCCTTTGAAAAGAATCAAAGTGCGGTCGCTTTTGTCGACCAATATACGGTCCGCCGTTGTGCCTGCTGGAATGATTAGAAGGGTAGAAGCTGATTGCTCAGTTTCACCATCTCTCGCAATGTCCGGCGCATCCCCTGCCGTGGAGCAACTCGCCAGCGCAAAAGCCGCGATCAGGAGGCCAATTCTAGTCCGCAAAGGGGTCCGTTACCAATATCGTGTCCTCGCGCTCTGGCGAGGTCGAAACCAGCGCCACGGGACATTGGATCAGCTCTTCGACGCGCTTGATATATTTAATCGCCTGTGCCGGAAGGTCCGCCCAGCTGCGCGCGCCTGCGGTCGACTCGCTCCAACCAGCCATCGTTTCATAGATGGGCGTCACCGCGGCCTGGTCCTGATGATGCGGCGGCAAATAGTCATAGGTTACGCCGTCCAGATCATAACCCACGCAGATTTTCAGTTCTTCAAAACCGTCCAGAACATCCAGTTTGGTCAGGGCAATCCCATGCACCCCGGAAACGGCCAGCGCCTGACGTACCAGAATCGCATCAAACCAACCGCAGCGACGCTGACGCCCGGTATTGGTGCCAAATTCATGACCGCGTTCGCCCAACCTGTGGCCTACATCATCATCCAGTTCCGTGGGAAATGGTCCTGAACCAACCCGGGTGGTATAGGCTTTGGTAATAGCCAGAACATATCCCGTACCGGACGGTCCCAATCCCGAACCACCTGCGGCGGTGCCGGAAATGGTGTTGGAACTCGTCACAAAAGGATAGGTCCCGTGATCAACATCGAGAAGAACGCCCTGCGCGCCTTCAAACAAAATCCGGTCACCGCGTTTGCGCGCCTCATTTAGGCGTTTCCAGACAGGCTGTGCATATTGCAGCACGCTGTCAGCAATCTCTGTCAGATCACCCAAGAGCCGCTCCCGGTCCACGGGCGGTTCGTTAAAACCGGCCCGCAACGCATCATGGTGCGCGCACAGGCGGTCCAATTGCGGCCCCAGATCATCAAGATGAGCCAGATCGCAAACCCGTATGGAGCGCCGACCAACCTTGTCTTCATAGGCGGGGCCTATGCCGCGGCGCGTTGTGCCAATCTTGCCTTTTCCGCTGGCATCTTCGCGCATCGCATCTAAATCGCGGTGGATGGGCAGGATCAGCGGACAGTTTTCGGCAATCCCGAAATTATCTGCATTAATCTCAACGCCCTGAGCGCGCAGCTTTTCAATCTCGTCGCGCAAATGCCACGGATCAAGAACGACGCCGTTACCGATTATGGACAGCGCCCCGCGCACGATGCCCGATGGCAGCAGAGAGAGCTTATAAACCTCTCCATCGACGACCAATGTATGACCGGCATTATGCCCGCCCTGAAAGCGGACGACGACATCAGCGCGTTCCGACAACCAGTCGACAATCTTGCCCTTGCCCTCATCGCCCCATTGTGCGCCAATTACCGTTACATTTGCCATATATGTGCCTTTCCACCCCGCCAGAGTGGATCCAAAACGCCCTTCGACAGGACTCGACGCTCGGATGGAAACAAGGTCGTCAACGCTCCTTTTTCGAGCCGGTCGTTACCCCCTCATCAAAGAGCCGTCAAGGCCATAAGGCGACGTCTTTCCCGTTATAGTTCTTCCATGCCGTTGCTGGATAAAATATGTGTGCAGCCCAGCGACTTTGCATCATCTTTTTCTGAGAGCGCCGCAATCGTGCGCCACCCCTCGCCGCGCAATTTCGCAGCCGCAGCCACATCATGATCCAGTGGCAGAAAAAGTCCAGACTTCTCTTTCACACCAAATCCCGAGTCCGTCAAAGGTCCGGGATAGAGCGAAAAGCCCACGGCAGCTTCCGATTGCCCGTCCAATTGGTCGATTTCATAGCTGCCGCCGCGTCCCATCGCACCGACAAAACCTTCTGCAAATAATGTAAAGCCGAACCAGTTTTGATATTCAAAACCGTGCCGCTCCGTCGGGTCAAGCGTCAGGTCTGCCTTACCTGCTATATTCCTGGCAATGGCAGAAATGCCATCAAGCCGTGACGTCAGTAAGCTATCGCTGTCAAACTCTCGCATTTTCGACATTGCCGCATCAAACGGCCCGGTCGCCTCGATCAACGGCAGATAGCCAGTCGCGCCCAGACCGGTCAATCCGCCGGCGTCTTTCATATCCAATTCCCCGCGCACCTCATCTGCCTGCGCCGGGTTGAGCGGCAGCGGTCCGGCGGAGAGGATATCGACCAGATCGGGCATTGTGAAATCGACCGTGATACCGGATAGACCGGCGCGCTGAAGCGCCTCGATCGCGACGGACACAATCTCACTCGCGGCGGCCACGCTATCCGTTCCGATCAGTTCTGCACCAATTTGAAGGCGACTGCGTTCCGGACGCAATTGTCCCGACCGCAATTTCAGCACCTGTCCCGAATAGCTGAGGCGAAGCGGGCGCGCGGCCTGTGCCATGCTGGTCGCCGCGATCCGCCCAATTTGCATCGTCACGTCCGGCCGCAAAGCCAACGTGCGCTGGGAAATCGGATCGACAAAGCGCATCAAATCGCTCTTTTCGCCGCCCTTCATCCGGGCCGTCAAGACATCCTCATATTCCGCAAGAGGCGGAGAGACCCGCGCATAGCCATGGCTGGCCAAGCTATCCAGCACATCACGCTCTAGCCGAGACACCGATTCAGCGATTGGCGGCAGCGCGTCGTGAAAGCCCTCAGGCAACAGGTTGGAATATTTTGTCATCGTCAAAAAACTCCTTAACCTAAGCGAGAATAGAGGCCAGCTTTTTTGTCACACCGGCATGGACCAAGTCTAGTGTTAGAAGCGCAGCGCTTTAACTGTCTTCACCCCTTCCAGCTGACACACGGACCAGAGCACTGGCTCTTCTACCGGAGAGTCAATCGACAGCAGCAACACAGCTTCGCCGCCCGGTGCGTCCGACCGGCGGCCAAGATGGAACGTACCAATATTCACACCGGCTTCACCCAATGTAGTACCCACGCTGCCGATAAATCCAGGCTGATCCTGATTCACGATATAGAGCATATCACCATCCAGATCGGCCTCAACCTTGATACCGAATATTTCAACCAGGCGCGGTCCTGAACTGCCGAACAATGTTCCCGCTACCGATTTCTCGCCTTCACTTGTGGTGACGGATACGCGGATAAGTGTCTGGTAATCGCCTTCACGATCATGCCGCACCTCGCGCACATCAAGCCCGCGTTCCTTGGCAAGATAGGGCGCGTTGACCATATTCACGCTGTCCGAATAGCGCCGCATGAACCCGGACAATACTGCACCGGTAATGGGTTTCATATTCAATTCGGCGGCCGCCCCTTCGACCTCTATGGCAATGTTATGCAGGTCATCAGAAGATAGCTGTCCGACCAGGCTGCCCAATCGCTCGGCCAACGCCATATAGGGTTTTAGCTTCGGCGCTTCTTCAGCCGACAGGCTAGGCATGTTCAGCGCGTTGGTGACGCCGCCATTTACAAGATAGTCGGCCATTTGTTCGGCCACCTGTATGGCGACATTGACCTGTGCTTCGCTGGTCGACGCGCCCAGATGCGGCGTACAGATCAGGTTCGGCGTCCCAAACAGCGCGTTTTCTTTGGCTGGTTCCTGCGCATAGACGTCGAGCGCTGCGCCAGCGACCTGCCCCGAGACAAGCGCGTCTTTCAAAGCCGCCTCGTCAATAAGTCCGCCCCGCGCGCAATTGATGATCCGAACACCCGGCTTTGTTTTCGCCAATGCCTCTGCCGACAGGATATTTCGGGTCTGGTCCGTCAGCGGTGTGTGCATGGTAATAAAATCGGCACGCCCCAACAGCTCATCCAATGTGACCTTTTCCACGCCAATTTCCACTGCACGTTCGGCGGTCAGAAACGGGTCATAGGCGACCACTTTCATTTTCAGGCCAATGGCCCGTTCCGCCACGATTGAGCCGATATTCCCTGCGCCGATCAAACCAAGTGTTTTGGCGGTCAACTCGACGCCCATAAACTTGGATTTTTCCCATTTGCCGGCCTGTGTCGATACATCCGCGGTAGGCAACTGACGCGCCAGAGCAAACATCATCGCAATCGCATGTTCCGCTGTGGTGATGCTGTTGCCAAAAGGGGTGTTCATCACCACCACACCTTTGGCAGACGCCGCCGGGATATCGACATTGTCGACCCCAATGCCCGCGCGGCCGATGACTTTCAAATTGGCGGCGGCGTTCAAAATCTCTGGGGTCACCGTCGTCGATGAACGGATGGCTAAGCCATCATAGTCGCCGATAATTTTCATCAACTCTTCGGGTGTCTGCCCGGTAATTTCATCGACTTCACACCCACGCTCGCGGAATATCTCGGCGGCACGCGCATTCATTTTGTCGGAGATAAGTACTCTAGGTTTCGTCATAATATCGGTCCTGATTATATGTGCGGTCGCCGCGCCGGAACGCGGGTACCGTGCCGTGATTGCGGTCAGGGCTCCGAGTTTTTACCCGGAGCTCAGTAATTTAGGAAAGCTCAGCTTTCACTTGCGCATAGGCCCATTCGATCCAAGGCAATAGGCGCGCGACGTCTTCCTGTTCTACGGTCGAACCGCACCAGATACGCAGCGACGGCGGTGCGTCGCGATAGCCATTGAAATCATATCCAATGTCCATTTCGTCCAGCATGCCGGCAATCTTTGCCGGAACAGCGGCTTTGTTATCGTCGCTCAGACCATCATACCAATCGCCCTGAAACACCATACAGACCCCGGTATTGGTCCGTTTCGCGGGATCATCAACCATATTGCGGATCCACGGCGTCGCCTCGATCCAATCAAATACGGTCTGTGCATTGCGATCGGCTCTGGCATGAAGCTCTGACAAACCGCCAACAGATTTCGCCCATTCCAGAGATGCGATATAATCTTCGGTCGCCAGCAATGACGGCGTATTAATGGTCGCGCCGTCAAAGATGGCACGGTCCACTTTGTCGCCTTTCTTCACGCGGAAGATTTTTGGCAAAGGCCAGTCCGGATTGTGGTTTTCGATACGCGCCACTGCACGCGGGCTGAGGATCAGCATGCCGTGGCCCGCTTCTGAGCCCATGACTTTTTGCCAGCTATAGGTAGTAGCATCCAGCTTTGACCAGTCCATTGGCTGCGCAAAAATTGCGCTGGTCGCATCGTTAATCGTCACGCCGTCGCGCGCATCGGAAATCCAGTCAGTATTCGGTATCTTCGCACCGGACGTCGTGCCGTTATAGGTAAACACCACATCGTCGCCGGGATCAATTTGTGACAAGTCCGGGATTTGGCCATAATCGGCATCAAGTACCGTCAGGCCAGCCGGCTTGAGTTGACTTACGGCATCCTGAATCCACACATTGCCAAAGCTTTCCCATGCGGCAACCGTAACCGGACGCGCGCCCAGCATATTCCACATGGCCAGTTCCATCGCACCGGTATCGGACGCGGGAACAATACCGATTAGATAGTCATCCGGGATGCCGAGCAGCTCGCGGCTGAGGTCAATCGCATATTTCAGCCGGCCTTTACCGGTGGCGCTACGGTGCGAGCGACCCATGGCAATGGTGTTGATTTTATCGAGGGACCAGCCAGGAAATTTGGCGGTGGGGCCCGAAGAAAAATTCGGGCAATTTGGACGCAACTCAGGTTGCGGAATCGTCGTATCAGTCATTTTAATGCTTCTCCTTACAGAGAGCTCGCGCGGCGTTGGGACCGCGTGGCCCGCAGCCCCATTGGAGGTGCGGACCGACCAAGTCAAGCGACGATTTTGTTGCTTTCGATACTATATGCAGGACGGTCTATTCTTTGCGGAACAGAATTTTGCCGCGGCGTGAAACCAATAGTTTTTCAAGACTAACAGGGTGGAAATAGGCCTCGACCCGGTCACCCTCGGGCGTCGTGCCATATACTTCGTAGCAGCCACCATCAACTTTGGATTTCTTAACTTTCCAGCCTTTTTTGACCAGATTTGCCTCAAGCTCGGTCTTCGTCTTCCAGCCTGACTGCGGCCCGGCTTCGCATTTCATTTTTCCTGTGGCGTGCGCTGGAACCGATAGACCTGCGGTCATGCCCACAGCTAAGGTTGCAGCGAAAAGACGAGTAGAAATTTTCATATTGATTACTCCGTTTGAACAGCTTTGGGTGTTGCCTTACTATATATGATAATGCCTCGCAATAGCTGAAATAGCGCAAGCGGTGCAAAATGAATCAGTGCTCCGGTTACACCATCGTGGATTAACAGCCAGTGAGCAAGCGTGAGCAGCGCAGCCAGATAGACCAAGCGCTGTAAAGATTTCCACCGCTTACCCATCGCGCGCATCGCCGCGTTACTGCTGGTGATGGCCAGCGGCGTAAAGACCAGAAACGCCAGCCACCCGGTCCATATTCCCGGCGCATCAATTTCCGCCAGCATTGCAGAAACTTCTTCCATATCGATAACGTAAAATATCAGGTGCAATAAGGCATAACCAAAGGCCGCCAAACCGAAGGATCGCCGCCTGCGCAGCAGCCAGGTCAACCAGCTACGATTCCCAAAAACCGTCATCATGGGCGAAATCAGCATAGCTATAATCATGAATCGCGCAGAGAATTCACCTGTTGGATGCAGCATATCCATAGCGATGACATCACCGGCCAAATAATTTCGCACCAATATCAAAGCTGGCACCGATAAAAATATCCAGAACACCGGCAGACTGTTCAATAGTCGCAACATCACCTTCATATAGCGCATTTGAATATAGAAAGGGCGCACGTCCAGAAATTAATTGTCGTAAATTGTCGCATCGTTCCGCCGGGCACACGCCTCGTGTGAACAGGCGTCCATTTTTTGACGTCAAAAATTCAGCATGAATTAACCATATTCTGACAGTCCGGTTTTCATGGGAACGATCCACGAAAATTATAACGCCATACGCATTGCCATATTATGGGGTGCTGTATCAATTTTGCTTAGCGCCTGCGGTGCGATTCCATCGGGGAAAAACCCCGCCCGGCCACAGAGTTCAGCGGGCATCGGTGCCTTTGACCCTAGCCCATCGGCAAAGCAATGTTTCAGCCAACTAGGCAAAGCCAATGTTCGCTTCTCACCTTTGCCAAACCGGAACTTTGGCAAAGGCTGTAGCCAGATTGACAGCATTAAATTGCTCGACGTCGGAACCGAGGTCTCCAATCTTGGCCCGGTGAAATGCCAACTGGCCAGCAAATTTGCCGCATGGACGGAATATGCGGTGAAACGTGCCGCGCGCCAATATCTTGGCAGTGAGCTAAAGCGCATAGAAACCATGGGTAGTTATAATTGCCGGAACATCGCCGGGACGGGCAAGCGATCGGAACATGCCCACGCCAACGCAATTGATGTCTCGGCCTTTGTCTTGTCAGATGGACGCCGGATCACGGTCGAGGAACATTGGAAAAATGGTCGCCGGGAGAAACAGTTTCTCACCGCCATTCACGGCAGCGCCTGTAAACGCTTTGGCACCGTGCTAAGTCCCGACTATAATTACGCCCATCGCAATCATTTTCACTTTGACATGAGCGGCAATGGATATTGCCGCTAGGCTGGCACAACAAAACGACAAGCCTACTGGCATGTCATTGGCCTTTGCTTTAGAGCGAAGACATGACAAAAAAAGACCTACACGACCGCCGATTTTACCGTGCGGAACAGGAAGCTGCGTTCGCAAAACAACAAGCACCCAGCACGCCTCAGACCGAAGATCCTGCTTACACACTGGCTTTTCAGGATACGGATTTTCTTCTTCGCGAAGAATTGCGGCCCGTGCGTTTTCAACTGGAGCTCCTCAAACCGGAAATGTTGCTGGACGAAGCCGGTATCGGCTCCACACTGGTAATGTATGGGTCCGCCAGAATTCCAGAGCCGGACAAGGCCGACGCGCTGATTGATGCGGCAACCGACGAAGCATCGCTAAAGACGGCGAAGCGGATAAAGGAAAAGGCAAAATATTACGACGAGGCACGCAGCCTGGCACGACTGGCAAGTGACTGCGGCATGTCGGAAAATGGCAAGCGCGACTTTGTGGTTTGCTCCGGTGGCGGGCCGTCCATCATGGAGGCGGCCAACCGCGGTGCGCAAGATGTGGGCAAGGAATCTATTGGCCTTAATATCGTGTTGCCCCACGAACAGGCGCCAAATGAATATGTCACGCCGTCACTTAGTTTTCAGTTTCATTATTTCGCCCTGCGCAAGATGCATTTCCTGTTGCGGGCCCGGGCGGTTGCGGTTTTCCCAGGTGGATTTGGGACATTTGACGAATTTTTTGAACTGTTGACGCTAGTTCAGACTGGCAAGATGGAACCGCTTCCCATCATATTATTTGGCAAAGATTTCTGGAACCGCGTGATAGATTTCGAGGCGCTCGCCGAAGAGGGCACGATTAGCCGGAAAGACCTGGACCTATTTCAGTTTGCCGAAACCGCCGATGAAGCCTGGTCGATTATCCAGCGCTTCTACGATTTAGATTGTGGGTAGGTAAGCGCTTATTCAGCAGCAGCTGCGGTATCAGCTTCAACTGTTTCCTCCGCAACCGCTTCAGCGGCTTCGGCTTCGGCGGCTTCGGCGGCTGCTTCCTCAGCGGCGGCAGGTGCTTCCGCGTCAACTGCGTCTAATGCAGGAGGTTCCGGGAAGGGCAGGTTGGAACCGTTGGCATTCATATAAGCAATCACATTGGCACGATCTTCGGATTTCCCAAGGCCAGCAAAGGTCATTTTCGTGCCATTGGCATATTTACGCGGGCTGATCAGCCAAGCGTTCATATTGTCGAAATTCCAGTTCCCCTCAATGGATTTCAGAACGTCGGAATAGGCAAACCCGGCTTTGGCAGCATGCGGTTGGCCCAAAATGCCATAGAGATTTGGTCCAATGCCATCCGCGCCGCCCTGTGCAACAGTGTGACAGGCAGTGCATTTTTTGAATACTTTTTCGCCGGCCGCGACATCGGATTTGGCCAACATCATGCTCATCGGTATTTCCACTGGTCCAGCATCGGACGATTCGACGCCTTCAATTTCATAACCCATGGTTTCGGGACGCTGAGGGCTATCGGCATGAAAATATTTACCGCTGACTATGGAGAAACCCAATGCCGCTATTCCGCCAAATAGAACCCAGCCTGCAATCGTATTATTATCGCTCATAAATTCCCTCATGCCCCTGGCAATGAAACGGTCGAACCTTCCGGCCACCGCAAGTTTCGGCCTCCTCTAATAAGTGCGCGCGCCGTAGGCAAGCCTTACTGACAAAATTGCGGTCGATTTCCCTGTTATATCCCTTGCCCAATGTCCCGCCTTTGGATAGTCGCGGCGCCGGGGCGTTGTACAAAACACACAGGGAACATCATGGATAGTTTTCCGAAAAATGCGTTAGGCATGGTCAAAAAAATGTCGGACGAGGCGACAAAAAACCCTTTGTCCGCCATGGCTTTTCAGGGCGCACCGGGTGCGAATTCACATCTCGCCGCGATGGAATTTGAACCTGATTGCCTGCCGCTCCCCTGTTTTTCCTTTGAAGATGCGCTGGAGTCGGTCAAACTGGGATTGGCCGGCAGTGCGATCATTCCGATAGAAAACTCGCTTCACGGCCGTGTCGCCGATATCCATTTCCTGTTGCCGGAATCGGGCTTACACATTGTCGCGGAATATTTCATGTCGATTCAACATTGCCTGATGGCCAAATCTGCCGATGCAAAGATTACAACGGCGATGAGCCACCCACAGGCGCTAGGCCAATGTCGCCACTATTTGCGGCGACAAAATATCATTCCCGTCGCTTATGCCGATACCGCAGCGGCGGCAGCCTTTGTTGCGCAAAATGATGATGCTCAGGCAGCAGCTATCGCGCCCCCACTTGCCGCGCAGATATATGGACTGCAACCAGTCCAACAATCGATTGAAGATCGTGCCGACAACATGACGCGGTTTGTGATTCTTGCGCCAGAGGCCAATGTCCCTGAACCCAACGGACCGGTCATGACGACGTTCATTTTCGAGGTGAAGAACATTCCTGCAGCCCTGTACAAAGCAATGGGCGGCTTTGCGACCAATGGCGTGAACATGACCAAGCTGGAAAGCTATCAACAGGGCAGCAGCTTTTCCGCCACCGAATTTTATGCCGATATAGAGGGTGCACCGGGCGATCCGCCGGTGGACCGAGCGCTGGAAGAACTGGCCTTTCACTGCAACAGCGTTCGGGTTCTGGGCACGTATCGACAGGCGAGGCCTCGGACGGTTGGCGCCTAGGCTTTCCAAATCTGTGGCGATCTGCCCGGCCGATTGACAAACTCGATATTTAACCATATGTCACTTATTGGTGACATATAGCTTTGCCCCTGATGACCTAATATGGAAAGCGCTTGGCGACGGGCGGCGACGGCTTATCATTGAGGCGCTGGCGACAGGCCCCAAGCAGACCGGGGAACTCGTAGAGTTATTTCCCGATATCGGACGCACGGGAGTCCTCAAACATATTGATATCCTGACGGAGGGAGAGATTATCCAAGTGCGCCGAGAGGGCAGAGCGCGCTGGAACATCCTCAATCCGGAACCGATCAAAGCCGTCTGCAACAGCTGGGTGGCCAAACATATCGATGGCGTGAAATCATCAGCGGCCCGACTCAAGCAGATAGCAGAACAGGAGGATGAAAAATGACCGAAATTACCGCCGATATCACTGCCGAAATCACCGATGCGAAGATCCTGAAATATGAATTCGAGATCGCAATAAAACGCAGCGCAGCCGATATCTGGAAACTGATGGTCAATGAAATTGACGCTTGGTGGATGAATGATTTCCGTGCACTTGGCGAAGGGTCAAAGGTAATGCTAAACCCACAAGTCGGCGGCCAGCTGATCGAAAGCGCAGCGGATGGTAGTAGTTTGGAATGGTACCGGGTGCAGATGGTATCGCCCGGAAAATCGCTCTATCTGGTCGGTTATATGGCGCCCGACTGGGGCGGACCGACGACGTCCATGTTGAAGCTTGCGGTGGAAGACCGTGATGGCAGCGGCGCACTGACCGTATCGGATGCGCTGATGGGCAATGTTACTCAGGCATCGGCGAGCAGCGCAGAGAGCGGCTGGAAGATGCTGTTTGGCGATGGATTGAAACAGTTTGCGGAGGGGTAGCGGATTGGTTCATCAAAAACCAAACTGGCACGGAGTCCCAAACAGAATGCATGTCGACCCGTTCCATCTCTCGCTTGGTTTATCATTGAAGCAAGAGCTGTTCATTCGACCAGAATGTGTAAGTCAATTTACGTAACCAAAAATCCACCGTCGACCGTTATGATTTCGCCGGTGATATAGGCCCCCGCCTGGCTCGCTAGTAACAATGCAGGGCCCATTATATCCGCGTCATGGCCCCAGCGATGAAGCGGTATCATTTTGATTTCATGCTCATATTGCTGTGTATCTTGCTCAACATGGCTGGTCATTTTGGAATGGAAACGCCCCGGTGCAATGGCATTTACCCGGATATTGTCCTCGGCAAGAAGGTTAGCGAGGTTGCGGGTCAATTGGTGCACGGCGGCTTTCGAGGTACCATAGCTCACTCCGCTACCAGCACTCCCCATAATCCCCGCGATCGATCAAATATTGATAACGGCGGCCCTGTCCTCTGGCGTAGCATTTGCCTTTAGCAACGGCAGAAGCTGCTGCGTTAGAAAGAACGGGGTTTTCACGTTAAGGTCCATGACCTTGTCCCACCCTATTTCAGGAAATTCTTCTACCGAGCCATTCCATCCAGTGCCGGCATTATTCACCAGTATATCGATATGACTTTCTCGTTCTGCCAACGACTTTGCGAACCGGACAATTTCCTCTCCGCTGCTCATGTCACCGGGCAGAGCCACGCATTCGCCGCCCTCTTCCAGTTTTGAAAGCTCTTCAGCTGTTTGTTCACATTCTTCAGATTTGCGAGCGGTGACATATATAGTTTTGGCCCCAGCATGCAGAAACGCGCGCGCCATGGCTTTCCCCAATCCCCGAGAGCCGCCTGTTATGACACAGATTTTACCGCGCATCGAAAATAGATCGTTTTGCATGAAATAAGTTCCTTTATGTAGAATGTTCGTCGACTAGCTATCATCAATAGCCGGAAATGTTGTTGTTCAATTTCGAAGATTGCGGACGGCGGGTTTCTGGAAAGACGCATCTGACGGCTTTACAAGGCTGCCGATTAAATGGCCCCAAATCAATGTGCCTCATCCCAATTCTTCCCTGTGCCAATATCTACATCAAGCGGCACACTCAGCTTCACTGCCGGTTCCGCCGCGCCGGACATGACCGACCGAATAATATCGCTCGCGGCATCAACGTCGCCCTCGGGCAGTTCGAACACCAATTCATCGTGCACTTGCATCAGCATCTTGACCTGCGGCAGGCCGGCATTTGCCAATGCCGGTAACATCCGCGCCATTGCGCGTTTGATAATATCGGCACTGGTCCCCTGGATCGGGGCATTAATTGCGGCCCGCTCACTGCCTTGCCGCTCCATCTGATTTTGCGATCTTAGTCGCTCAAACCATGTTTTGCGGCCAAATAATGTCTCGGTATAGCCACTTTCGCGTGCCGATTGCAGGGTGTTGGAAATATACTGATTAATGCCGGGAAACCGATCAAAATACGTGTCGATCATATCCTGCGCTTCATCGGCATCAACCTCTAGCCGCTTGGCCAATCCCCAGCGCGAGATACCATATAGAATGGCAAAGTTGATCGTCTTGGCGCGCGCGCGCGCATCGCGGTCTTCGCTACCAAACAATTCACGCGCAGTGCGGTTATGAATATCTTCTCCCGCTGCAAAAGCGTCTTTCAACGTTTCTACATCGGCAATATGCGCCGCTAATCTGAGTTCAATCTGACTATAGTCCGCCGCAAGGATGACATTGCCCGGCGCGGCGACAAATGCCTGCCTTATCTGCCGGCCAATTTCTGTCCGGATCGGGATGTTTTGCAAATTCGGTTCCGTCGATGACAGCCGCCCCGTTTGCGCACCGCTCAATGAATAGCTCGTATGCACCCGCCCGGTTTTGGCGTTGATCTGTTCCTGCAATGCATCTGTATATGTCGATTTCAGCTTGGAAAGCTGGCGCCAGTTCACTACCTTTTGTGCAATCGGTTCACCATCATTGGCAAGCCTTTCAAGCACCGTGACATCGGTTGAATATTGCCCCGACTTACCCTTTTTTCCGCCTTTTAGGCCCAGCTTTCCAAATAAAATTTCACCAAGCTGTTTTGGGCTGCCAATAGAGAATGATTCTCCGGCCAACTCATGGATTTCCGTCTCAAGGCTCGCCATATTCTCTGCAAATGTGGTCGACAACCGTGCGAGTTCTTCGCGATCAACAAGCACGCCGGCTTCTTCCATCTTGGCGATGACCGGCACTAACGGTCGGTCAACCATCTGATAGACCCTGCTTGCTGCCTCTGGCACCATGCGGAGCCGTAAAATATTCCATAGACGCAGCGTGACATCTGCATCCTCCGCGCCATATTCTGTTGCCTTGTCGAGCGGCACTTCGGCGAAACCAATTGCCTTTTTACCCGTGCCGGTCAGCGATTTAAAACTGATACATTCGTGGCCCAGATGCAATTTGCTGAGCTCATCCATACCGTGGCCGTGGAGGCCCGCATCCAGGTTGAAGCTCATCACCAGCGTATCATCCATCGGCGCAATCCGGATATCATGCTGCGCCAAAACGCCCATGTCATATTTCAGGTTTTGCCCGATTTTGAGCACTGCGTCATCTTCGAGGAGCGGTTTTAGTTTCGCCAGTGCGGCGTCCATCTCGATCTGATCCGGCGTCTCGCCAAACATATCGCCGCTGCCATGGCCAAGCGGGATATAGCACGCCTCATTGGGACCGATAGCCAGGCAAACACCAACAATACGCGCGGTCACGCTTTCCAGACTGTCGGTCTCCAGATCAACCGCACAGATAGCTTTTTCGGAGGCACGGTCGATCCATTTGTCCAGCGCTTCCATCGTCTGCACACACTCATATCGGCTCCGGTCAATGGCCGGGGCTTCAACCGGTTTCGGCGCGCCACCAATGATCCCGCCGCCGGACTCGCCTTTGTCAGCGCCGGGGTCCTGAGGTTCGGAAACCCCGTCTCCGCCCAATTTCTTGAGCAGCGAGTTGAAACCATGATGCTCTAGAAATGCGCGCAATGGGGTGTCTGGAATATCCTGTATTTCAAAGCTGTCCAGCGTATCGGGCAGCGGGCAATCTTCTTTCAGTGTAACCAGCACGCGGGACAAACGTGCTTGTTCGGCAAACTCGATCAAATTCTCTTTCATTTTGGATTTTTTCATATCCGGGGCCGCGCCGAGCACCGCCTCGATATCGCCAAATTCATTGATCAGTTTTGAAGCTGTTTTGGGTCCGATGCCGGGAACGCCCGGAATATTATCCGCACTATCGCCCATCAGGCCCAGCACATCGCCGAGTTTGTCCGGACCCACACCAAATTTTTCTTCAACAGTCTTTTGGTTCATCCGGGCGTTTTTCATGGTGTCGAGCATATCAACGCGGCTATCATCGCTGGGTTCGATCAGCTGCATCAAATCCTTATCAGAAGATACGATGGTGACGTTCCAGCCGGCCTCTACCGCAGCTTTGGTATAGCTGGCGATCATGTCATCAGCCTCCACATTTTCCTCCTCGATCAACGGCAAGGAAAATGCGCGTGTTGCATCGCGGATCATCGGAAATTGCGGACGTAAATCTTCTGGCGGCTCCGGACGGTTGGCCTTGTACTGATCATAGATTTCGTTCCGAAAACTTTGCGAGCTCTTGTCCAGAACGACTGCCAAATGGGTTGGTCCATCGGCGGCGTTCAATTCATCCGCGAGCTTCCACAGCATCGTTGTATAACCATATACCGCGCCAACCGGCTCTCCATGTATGTTGGTTAGCGGGGGCAAGCGGTGATAGGCTCGAAAAATATAGGCCGAGCCGTCTACCAGATAAAGATGCTTTTGCGTGTCGGATGCCGAGTTAGAATCGGTATTTTTATTTTGAGTCATGGCGAGCATGATTAGCAGCGCACAAGCGCGCCGTCATGATGAAAACACCCCGTTCGGAAATGCGCGTTGTCAGCAGGAAGCTAAACTGCGGAACGGCGGGGCTTTTCAACCGCAACTAGAGGGTTTTGGGCCAACAAGGCTGCATCCTTCGCCGCCGCGTCGTAAAAAGGACGCGGTTTTGAACGCATTCCAGGCTCAAATGAGATAACCCTGTTGCGTCCTCGCCGCTTCGCCTCAAACAGGGCGGTATCGGCGTTACGCATCAGGATCGCTCGGTCATGATGCGGAGCGGCACCGGTCAAGCCGATACTAACCGTAATAACATGGCGCACACCCTTATGTGGTTCGAACGCCGTATTTTCAATTTCATGGCGAATCATTTCGCCGATAATCTGTCCTTCGGCATCGCTGGTATCGGTCAGCAAAACCCCAAATTCCTCACCGCCGATCCTGCCAACAAGATCATCCTTGCGCAAAATTCTGCGGAATACTTTGGCCAGTAAAATCAATGCCTGATCGCCAATAGGATGCCCAAAACTGTCGTTGATATTCTTGAAATGATCCACATCGATAATCATCAGAATGTTATTTTCGCGCTGTGCACGCTCTTCCTCGATCCGGTCGAAAAAAGCTTCCCGGTTGGGAAGGCCTGTCATGCCATCATAATGGGCCTTATGCTGCAGCTGTTTGTTGACT
>CALKXX010000231.1 GCA_938003725.1 uncultured Sphingomonadaceae bacterium
CGTCGCGGTATAGATGCCCGCCAAGATTGTGCGCTTAGTATAGTGGTTATAGTCCGTCGAATTATCGCCCGCCAGTCGCCACATGCGGTCCGCCGCGCGCCAACCAAATTTTGCCGCACGGCGCAGATTGGGTGGAGCCGCCAATATCGCCTGTGCGCGGCGCAATCCTTCCCGATCCGATTCCAGTATCTCCAGCCTCGCCTCTACCAACGCCGTAACACGCTCTCTTATCTTCATCGCTTCCAGCTTTTCCGGCGGTAGCATTTCGGCCATTTTTACGTCGACTGAAACAAACCAAGCATCGATCATATCAAGCGCACCTGCATTGAAGGCTAACCGCGCAAGATCAGTATCCACAGATTCAAATATAGCAGCCGCTTCGACCGCCTTTGCGGTCCAGCCATCAAATGCAGCCTGTGCCGCAAGTTTCGGCGCAAGAAATTCGCGGACTTCATCGAGCGTCGGATCGGCACGAAGTGATAAGGGCATGTTAGAGTCCTCTAAACAGATGCTATCAATATAGACAGAAAATCCTGTTGTTCAAAGCGTTGCATTCACAAACCCGCCGCCCTAACTCCTTACTCAACCAATAAAGCAACTTGTGCAGAGGATATATTCGTGACGACATTATTCGATTCAATAAAATTGGGTGCCATTGAAGCACCGAACCGCATTCTCATGGCGCCCCTGACGCGTTGCCGGTCGACGATGGGGCATGTCCCCACCCCGATTATGGGTGAATATTACGCACAGCGCGCCAGCGCCGGCCTAATCATCTCCGAAGCCACCGGCATTAGCCAACAGGGACTAGGTACGCCCTTCGCTCCCGGTATATGGAGCGATGAACAAACAGAGGCATGGAAACCGATTGTCGAGCAAGTCCATGAGGCAGGAGGACGGATTATCTGTCAGCTGTGGCACATGGGCCGCCTCGTCCATTCCGATTTCAACAATGGCGAGCGGCCGGTATCAGCTTCGGCAACCACTGGCCCGGGAGTAATTCGCACCTATCAGGGCAAGAAAGATTATGAAGAAGCGCGGCCATTAGAGGTCAGCGAGATTCCAGGATTGCTCGACGATTATCAAAATGCGGCGGAGAATGCCAAAAAAGCGGGCTTTGACGGTGTACAATTACACAGCGCCAACGGCTATCTGATCGACCAATTCATTCGCTCCGGCACCAACCTGCGGACCGACGAATATGGCGGATCTATTAAAAACCGTATTCGCTTGCTCGGCGAAGTTACACAGCGCTTGGTTGATGTGTGGGGCAGCGACCGGGTTTCCGTTCGCCTTTCTCCAAATGGCGATTCACAAGGCGCGGACGATGCAACCCCCGTGGAAACATTTACCGCTGCTGCGAAATTGCTGGATGGCATTGGCATAGCGTTTCTGGAGTTACGCGAACCACCTGCGCATGGCACATATGGGAATACCGATGTTCCGCCCGTTAGCCCGGATATCCGGCCGGTTTTCAGCAATCCGCTGGTGCTAAACAGCGACTATTTCTTCGACAACGCGACTGAAGCACTGGCCGAAAACAAAGCAGATGCGATCAGCTTTGGCCGGACCTTCATGACCAATCCCGATTTGCCGGAAAGATTCCGTACTGGCGCGGAGATCAACGCAATCGATTTTGTTCCGACATGGTATAGTCAGGGCGAAGAAGGTTATGTGGATTATCCGACCATGGAACAGCAAAAAGCCAGCGCGTGACGTAAATCACTGCGCCCCGGCTTTGAACTGTTAGGAAAACGGGGTGACGCGCATGTTTGCGTGTCGCCTCGCCTTAGTGCTGTGGAGTATAGAGGCACAAATTAACTGATTTTACATCATGGTCCGTAATCACTGTTTCACGGGTTGATGCCATGATGTAGGCAGCAATTAGTAGCGTTTTCCGCCCCGGAGTACTTTTCATGGCCACTGCATCATTCACCCAACCCAATTATAGCAATCCGTTTTTATCGTCGCTCGTCAGCGGGTTTTCGTTTAGCGGAACCGTACGCTATTATCTGAATGGGACCGGATGGAATGCGAACAATGCCGCCAGTGCGTTCGAAGGCGCGATAGCCGCATGGGCAGCGGTTGCCGACATCTCGTTTGAAAGAGCAAGTACGCCGACAGGCTCCATTGATTGGACAGAGGATCTCTATAACGATCCCAACTCGACTACATTGGGTAGCCATTATTATCCGAACAATTCCGGGTTAGGCGGAGAATTTAACGCCGGTCATCCAATTTTTACGGCCGCCAATAACCTGCAAGGCGGATTGAGTTTTGTAACGTTTTTACACGAACTGGGTCACGGCCTAGGGTTAAACCATCCATTTGAAGACAATCCTTTCCCCGGCGTAACCGTCAACGATCCCTATGACCGCGGGGACAATAATTTCAACAATGGCTTCTATACCGTCATGGCCTATGACGATGACCCGTGGTTCGCCGTCGCCCCCTCCCTTTCCTATGGCTATGCCGGCACGCCCATGGCGTTCGATATTGCGGCGGCTCAGGCGATATACGGCGCGAACCTGGCGACCGCGACAGGCAATGACACCTATTTGCTTCCCACCGCCAACCAATCGGGTACGTTTTGGACCGCGATTTGGGATGCCGGGGGGACCGACACAATCAGCGGCGTCAATAATAACGCCGGCGTGACCATTGATTTACGCGCTGCAACCTTGCTCAATGAAGAAGGCGGCGGCGGCCGCCCGAGCTGGCAAAGTGGAACGTTGGGCGGAAATACCATTTATGGCGGCTTCGTTATCGCCAATAATGCTGTCATCGAAAATGCAATCGGTAGTGCGTTTGGCGACGAGATTATCGGTAACGAGGTTGCCAACAATATTGCCGGCGGCGCGGGTGCCGATACCATTGATGGCAAAGAAGGCAATGACATCATAACGGGCGGCACCGGAATAGACACGCTTACCGGCGGAGCGGGCGCGGACACATTCGTATATGCATCTGCACTGGATGGGTCGTCTGGCACTGCAGAGACCATCACCGACTTTCAATCCGGTCAGGACAAGATTGATCTGACGGCGATGAATGTGACCAGTTTCAACATCACCAATAGCGGCTCGGTATATACGCTTACAGCAGTTGGTGTAGGTGGGACATTGAAACTCGCCATCACGGCGACGAGCGGCTTTGTGGAAAGTGATGTGGTCGGCCTACCCGGTGGAACAATCACCGGTACAACCGGCGCTGATACAATCAATGGCAGTGCAGCCGCAGATGTCATCAACGGACTAAGCGGCCACGATACCATCATGGCACAAGGTGGCGATGATATTGTGCATGGCGATAACGGCAATGACATAATTTATGGCAATGCGGGTAACGATGAGCTTTACGGCGATGCCGGATTGGACACACTATATGGCGGCGATGGGAACGACATCCTTGATGGCGGCACATCTGCCGACACGATGCGGGGTGAAGCAGGAAACGACACCTACTATGTCAATCAGGGTAACGATGTCGTGATCGAGACAAGCGGTCAGGGAACGGATACTGTTGTTTCTTCAGCGCCTGCATACACGCTCACCGTTTATGTCGAAAATCTGACGCTGGCTGGGTCATCGGTGAACGGTTACGGGAATGGATTTGCCAATACCATCACCGGCAATAGCGGTAACAATATTCTGGCTGGATATGCAGGTGATGACATATTGCTCGGCGGCGCAGGGAATGATCAACTGCAAGGCGGAACCGGCAATGATCAAATGACCGGAGGACTGGGCAATGACCGTTACGTCGTCAACAATCTTGGCGACACCACGACCGAACTTTCCGGACAAGGACTCGATACTGTCGCCACTTTTGTCGATTGGACATTGGGCGTGAATATCGAGTTTTTACTGATGTTTGGCACAACCACAAACGGCACGGGCAACAATCTCAACAACTCGATCATCGGAAATAACTCTGCGAATACTATCCGCGGTCTGAGCGGAGATGATTATCTAAGCGCGCGGGGCGGAGACGACCTGTTGATTGGCAATGGCGGCCGCGACACTTTGACCGGCGGAACGGGCGCTGACCGGTTTAAATTTAACGATGGCGATTTTGTTGGCGGAGCATTTAATCAATCTGACCGAATTGTTGATTTCAATCGCGGTCAAGGTGACAAGATCGACCTTTCCGGTATTGATGCAATTGCCGGCGGTGGCGGTGATGCGTTTACCTTTATCGGCACGAGCGCGTTTTCAAACACCGCTGGGGAACTGCGTTACGAGGTCATAAATGGCCGGTCATGGGTAAGCGGTGACACGGACGGTGACGGCAACGCCGATATCATGCTCCGCGTGGATCAAAATCAGAGCATGGTTGCTTCAGATTTCGTTTTATAACCGACGGCGAGTTACGTTGCATTAATACAGCTACGGGTACTCGGGTTTACGGCGATCTTGATCGTGACTTTCAATCTGGTCTACGGATCAAATTAGAGGGCGTACACATCCTCAGCATCGGTGATTTTTTCGGGGTCGACCTAAACTATCCGGCCGCTTCAAAAATATTGACGCTGGATGATGACAAGTTGAACGCCAGTTTAGCAGCAGACAATTTCGCTTCTGATGCCCTCGAGATCTTGTCCGAAGCACCCAATATATCCGTCAATCTGCTTGACCTTGGGTTCTAAAAACCTAAGCGTTTGTTAACCATATATTGAGGCGTCGTTTCTAGTGATGTGGTACTGAGCAAGCTCAAACAGTTCACTAATCGGCGACAATGGCAGTAAACGAGGCGTAATGACAGGTAATCTGACACTATGACAGGCGCATCGCGAACGCGCGACTTATCTGAACTACGCATGGTACTCGGCCAATTTCGCGGGGCGACCACGGCTATTATTTTGCTCAGTTCGACCCTCAATGTGCTTGCCCTGACCAGTTCCATATATCTGTTGCTCATCTACGACCGTGTTTTGACGAGCGGTAGTATGCAGACATTGGTGAGCCTTTTTTTGATGATCGCATTCCTGTTCGTGTTTCACGGGCTTTTTGAAATATTGCGCTCCAACCTCCTAGCTATGCTCGGCCACAGCTTTGACCGCAAGATTGCCGGCCGGGTACAAAAACTTGAAATGGAGCTGGCGGTAACAAAAACCGATACGTCCATGCCGATGCGTGATCTGGACCAGATTCGCGGGTTCATGGCCGGTCCCGGTCCTTCCGCGATGATCGACCTGCCGTGGATATTATTCTTTCTTATCATCTTGTTCCTGTTGCACCCCCTGCTCGGCCTAACGACCTTGGTGGGTGCAATCATCATGGGTATTTTGACCTGGACCAACGACAAACGCAGCGTTGAAAAGGTCATGAGAGTCAACGAAATATCACGCGAACGTTCTGCTATATCGCAACGCTTTCGCCGCAATGCGGAAACCATAAAAGGGCTTGGGATTAACAAGCGCGTCAATCATCTGATCGCTGCAAAGCATGATGAATATGTTCAAGCGCAATCCGAGCTTTCCCGCCAAACCTCTTTCTTTGGTACGCTCAGCAAAGTCTTTCGGATATTTCTGCAATCTGCGGTTCTGACCGTTGGCGCAGTCATCGTATTGAACGGACAGGCCACCGGCGGTATTATTTTCGCGGCAGCGATATTGGCCGGCCGTGCCCTGGCCCCTGTGGATCAGGCTATTGCCAACTGGCGTAATTTCGTGGGCGCGCGTCAAGGGTGGGAAAGGCTGAATGCGCTTCTAGCCGAAAACCCCGGTGAAGATGCCATGTCCGTCGAGCTGGCCGCTCCGCATGAGAGCATTAGCGCCGAACGGATCATGATTGCCCCTCCCGGTTCACAGCGGATTGCGGTCGCCGAAGCCCAATTCAAATTGGAGGCAGGAGATGCAGCCGCCATTGTGGGGCCGAGCGGGTCCGGCAAATCGAGCCTGGTCCGCGGGCTTGTTAATGTATGGCCACTGGCCCGCGGCGCAGTGCGACTGGACGGTGCGGAACTGGATCAATGGGACCCTGATCGCCTTGGTGAATTTTACGGCTATGTGCCGCAAGAAATCGAATTATTTTCCGGGTCAATCGCTGAGAATATCGCACGTTTCGAACCCGACGCCCCTTCTGATCTAGTGACCAAGGCGGCGAAGGAAGCGGGTCTCCATGACCTGATCCTGCATCTTCCCGACGGCTATGAAACACAGGTAGGTGAAGGCGGTACTATATTGTCCACCGGGCAACGACAACGAGTTGCCCTGGCCCGCGCGCTTTATCGCGATCCATTCATTGTAATCTTGGACGAACCGGACTCAAATCTCGATCCGGATGGCGAAGCGGCGTTGATCGACGCTATTAGTAATGTCCGCAAGCGCAAAGGGATCGTGATCATTGTAACGCATCGCATGCCTTTGCTGAAGCATGTCAACATCGTCATGGTTATGAATCAAGGCAAACAAACAGCCTTTGGCCCGCGAGATGATGTGCTGGAAGCTCTGCAAAAACAACGTGCACAGGCCGCTCCCACCAAGAGCGGAACCGTTCAGAGCGGCCTGAAAGTTGTGTCGGGCAAGGACAGTTAAGATGGCCACCGAATTTGCATCAAAATGGACGAGCTGGTTTAGCAATTCCGGTGACACGGAGCTGGACATTGATGACCCGTTAAATGGTCAGTCCAAAAAGGCAATCAAGTTCGTCCTGTTCCTGGTCTTTGGCGTCTTTGGCCTCGCCGCCTTGTTCCCGATTGAAGGCGCAGTTATTGGTAGCGGTCAAGTTGCAGTAGAATCACGTGTTAAAACAATATCGCATCCCGCCGGCGGTGTTCTGTCCGAACTTTTGGTTCGCGATGGTGACCGGGTTGAGGAAGGCGCGGTGTTGATGCGCTTCGACAGCAGTGTCCTGGGCCCAACGGCACGAACCGCAAATCTCAGCCGGGAACAGCTTTTGGCACGCAAGGCTAGACTGGAGACTGAACGTGATGGCCGGGCCAAACTGTTATTTCCGCCCGAACTAACGGCAAATGCCAATGCCACCAAACAAGACGCAATGACACGCGAACAGCAACAATTTGCGCTCAGGCGTCAAGAACAGGCAGGTACCCTGTCCTTGCTCAATCAGCGGGTCCGCCAATATCGGGAACAGATACGCAGCTATAATGTCCAGATCGGCGCCTCCAATCGCCAGCTTGCCTTGATCGAACCTGAGTTGGATGGTTTGCGCGATCTATTCAAACGCGGTTTGGTCACCGTGAACCGACTAAATCAGATGGAACGGACCGCCGTCCAACTGACCGCGCAGACTGCGTCGTTGCAAGCCAATATCGCGCAGACCCAAGCGCAGATTTCGGAAACTCAGGAACAGATACTCAACGCTTCCCAATCACGGCGGGTCGAAGCAGCGGCCGACCTTTCTTTGGTGCTTGCTCAACTTAACGAGCAAGACATGCGCGTGGCCTCCGCTAGCGATTCCCTCGACCGGTCGACCATTCGGGCCCCGCAGGCAGGTGTGGTCGACAAACTGGCCTACTCCACCATCGGAAGCGCCGTTCCAGCAGGACAACCAATTGCTCAGATTGTGCCCGATCGCGATCTTCTAATCATCCAGGGCCAAGTCAGTCCGGCAGATGTCGACCAATTAACCATTGGCCAAAAAGCGCGCGTCCGTTTTTCGACACTGGATCAGCAACTCTCTCCTGAAATTGACGGAAAGCTTATGTTCGTGTCCGCCGAACGGACGGACGATCCCAATACAGGTGCCAGCTATTACCGGGTCCGCATAGAGATAGGACAGGATGCGCTGAACACCGTCGGCGGCAACGGTTTGCGCGCAGGCATGCCAGTCGAAATATTCCTGCAAACCGGATCTCGTTCCATGCTGTCCTATGTCACGAAACCATTTTTCGACCAGTTGCGCTATGCGATGCGGCAATAGATTTAGTGTCAGCTAACCGTAACTTTGAGCAGAACCTCCATCAACCTGAATAGCGGTTCCGGTCATATAGCTTGCCGCCTCTGACCCCAGAAAGACCGCGAGATTAGCGATCTCTTGTGGCTCTCCAATGCGTTGCAGGGGGATTTGTGCCGCTATTCCAGCAGCTATCTCATCATTACTCTTTCCGGTCGCTGCCGATTGTTGATCCAATATGGCCTTGATCCGGTCAGTGCGGGTAAATCCCGGACAGACCGTGTTTACCAAAATATTGTCGCCGGCGACTTGATTAGCGAGCGTCTTTGCCCATCCCAGCACCGCCATACGAATGGAATTGGACAAGGTTAGTCCGGGCACTGGCTGTTTAACACCCGACGATGAGATATTGACGATCCGGCCCCATTTTTGGCTACGCATATGCGGCAATACCAAACGGGTCATTCGCACCACCGACATCAGGGTAAGCTCGACGGCCCTTTCCCATGCGACATCGTCCAGTTCTTCAAATAATCCCGGCGGAGGTCCGCCAGCATTGTTGATAAGGATGTCGATGCCTCCGAACGCATCATTGGTTTCTTGCACCACCTTTCCAATATCGGCCGCAATCGAAACATCGCCTTGTACGGTTAGGCAACCAGGTAATTCATCGGCCGCTGCATCCAGGTTTTCCTGCGACCGTCCACAAATCGCGACCTTCGCCCCACAAGCGAGATAGCCCTTTGCCGTCGCTAGTCCGATGCCCTTGCTGCCAGCCGCAACCAGCACCGTTTTATTTTTAAGGTTTAGTTTCATGGATGGGATTGTGCCGCATAAGATGCTCGATGTATAGCCCGGCTACAAACCGTCAATACCCGGCGAATAGGAGAAGCATCATTATTTCAGGTTACCCACTCGCGGATCTTAAAGTTCTTGACTTTTCCCGTGTCGTCGCCGGTCCGTTTGCAACCCGTATGCTATCCGATCTAGGCGCCGATGTGGTAAAGGTGGAACCACCCGATGGCGATGTTACAAGAAAGTTCGCGAAACCGGGCGGCGGGGTTGCCGGTTTCTACCTCCAACAAAATATCGGCAAGCGAAACATCTGCCTTGATCTCAAAAAAGCCGACGCTCAGGAGATCGCCTTAAAA
Organism: uncultured Sphingomonadaceae bacterium; assembly: GCA_938003725.1. Lineage (GTDB taxonomy): Bacteria > Pseudomonadota > Alphaproteobacteria > Sphingomonadales > Sphingomonadaceae > Parasphingorhabdus. Next base: position 9,011 of record CALKXX010000231.1, read on the forward strand.
CTGGCCATTAAAGCCGATATAGTCGTTGAAAATTTTCGCCCCGGTGTAATGGCACGTTTTGGTTTGGGTTGGGAAGACCTACAAAACGTCAATCCCAAGCTTATCATGCTTTCCATTTCAGGTTTTGGACAGGAAGGTCCGGAAGCGGGCCGTGCAGCCTATGCGCCTATATTGCACGCAGAATCCGGATTGATCGCCCGGCAAGCGCAAATGGGCGGCGGCAATGCTTATGACATGCAATTCGCGATGGGGGATTCCTATAGCTCCTTGCACGGTTTGGTGGCGATGTTCACGGCTCTTCGTCTGGCAGAGAAAACCGGAGAAGGGCAACATATTGACATGGCGATCGTCAACGCACTCCATGCCAGTGATGACTATGCGCATTGGGCATTGGATGACTATTGGCCCAAGCCAGAGGAAAACCTGGTCTGGGAAGGCCCGGAAAATATCCAAATTTTGATTGTCGGGGATATGAAATGGCTGTGGCACTGCTTCACCACCATGGATAATTTGAAAGACCCGACGCCGGATGGTGCGGATCTGAAAACCAAGATTAGAATGCGCCGCGAAACTCTGGAACATCAGATTAAATCTTATGACAGCTTTGATGCACTGACCAAGGTTCTGGATAAGATGAACCTTGCGTGGGGCAAGGTTTATGAATTCGGGAAAGAAGTTTACGAACAGGAAAGTGTGCGGCACCGAGGAATATTGGTCGATGTAGAGGATGATCTTGGCCAACCCCGCCAAACCGTACAGTCGCCCTATCGTTTTTCAAAATCACAGAGCGGGATTAACAACGCGTCCCGCCCACCAAAGCGCGGGGAACATAATGACGAGGCGTTAAAAGACTGGTTGGCACTTTCGGATGAAGAAATTTCGCGATTGAGTGAAGACGGAACTCTACTTAGTGAATGATTTGTCGCAGCTCGTAATCCCGATTGGAATCTGAGAAAAATGATCCAGAAGCATAGTGAAATTCGCGAAGAAGTCGCAAAACTTTGCGCCAGATTTCCTGGCCCTTACTGGCAGGAAAAGGACCGTCATCGCGACTATCCGGCGGAGTTTGTGCATGCGCTTACAGAGGCGGGCTATCTCTCGGTCCTGATCCCTGAGGAACATGGCGGCGCTGGCCTGCCCCTATCTGCGGCAGCGGCAATATTGGAAGAGATTCATGCACAGGGCTGCAATGGCGGCGCCTGTCACGCACAAATGTATACGATGGGTACGCTATTGCGCCATGGGTCGGATGCACAGCGCGCCGCGTATCTGCCCAAAATTGCCAGCGGTGACCTGCGACTTCAAGCTTTTGGGGTGACAGAACCGACCAGCGGCACCGACACCTTGTCCTTGAAAACCACGGCCAAACGCGATGGCGATGACTATATTGTCAACGGTCAGAAAATCTGGACCAGCCGGGCAGAATATAGCGACTTGATGATCCTGCTCGCGCGCACCACCCCGCAGGACGAAGTGACGAAAAGAACCGCCGGCCTGTCGGTCTTCATTCTGGATATGCTGGCAGCGAAGGAAAATGGCCTTACGATCCGCCCGATTGAAACGATGATGAACCATAGTTCAACGGAGGTTTTTTTCGACAATGTTCGGATACCAGCGGCCAATCTGATCGGCGAGGAAGGGAGTGGATTCAAATATATTCTGACCGGCATGAACGCGGAACGGATATTGATTGCCTCCGAATGTATCGGCGACGCCAAATGGTTCATTGAAACAGCCAGCGCCTATGCCCGTGAGCGCAAGGTGTTCAACAGGCCGATTGGGCAGAATCAGGGTATCCAGTTTCCTATCGCCAAAGCCTATGCCCACATGCGCGCAGCGGAATTGATGGTTCATGATGCGATGGCAAAATATGAAGCCGGCGAAAATTGTGGTGCAGAAGCCAATATGGCTAAAATGCTAGCTGCAGATGCGAGCTGGGCCGCGGGAGAGGCCTGCGTACAAACGCTGGGCGGGTTTGGTTTTGCCGCCGAATATGATGTCGAGAGAAAGTTTCGTGAGACCCGGCTATATCAGGTGGCCCCTATTTCAACGAACTTGATCCTGTCCTTTGTTGCCGAACATGTACTGAATCTTCCGCGATCCTATTGAGTTACATAACGCCAAGGATCGAGAAGGAAAAAAGTGGTGCCCGAAGGCGGATTCGAACCACCGACACAGCGATTTTCAGTCGCTTGCTCTACCAACTGAGCTATTCGGGCATCAGGCGGGATCGTGTGATCCTGCCAATTAAGAAGCGTCGCTATAGGCGCGGCCCTTACCGCTTGTCCAGCTTAAAAATAGTGGTTTTGTTGCTTGGTTTCAGGCTTCTCCGTCCCGGCCACTTTGATCACTGAAATGGTCCATCAACTGATCGGGTGAAACTGCTGGTCCGGGCATCTTGTAACCCTCCCCTAGCCATTGCAGCAAATCGCGATCTTTGCACCCTGCACTGCAAAATGGTGTATATTTTAACGATTCTGGTTTTTTGCAGAGTGGGCAGGTTTTTGATTTCGATGAGGCCATTTTGGCACCTT
>CALKXX010000232.1 GCA_938003725.1 uncultured Sphingomonadaceae bacterium
AAGGAAATATCACCCGTATCCGAGACAATATCTGATGGCCAAGCCGCGCCTTCGCTACCACCTTCTGATGAACCTGATGGGCTTCCTGAGCTACAAGACGTCAATAAAATAGCGACTGCCGCTGCATATAATAGTCTGGTCATTTTGATCAGTTCCCATTGAGTTTAATTGGGTTTGGCGCTGCGCAAAACCGGATAAAATTGGGTGAACACAAAATCATCGTCAGCTGATGCAGCATGACATGCGTTGCAAGAATCCGTTGGCATTGCCGTGGCGGTTTTTTCATAGTCCGCTTTGTGACCAAAACTAAAATATGCCCAACCACCTGGCTCATCCTTGAACCGTTCATTGTCTTTAACAGTCAGTTCCAGACCAGAAAACTCACCTTGGAAATAGCCGACACCGCTAACCTCTTGCGATGATCCGTTTTCCGCATTGTTATTGGTACGCACAAGCGTCAACTCTTTGGCGATTTGCGTTCCTTCGGGAAACTCACCGGTGGCAGAATAGGCAGCATAAGCACTAGGCTCAATATATACATTGTGGAATTCCGGGAATGGTGCTTCGCCTCCATTCAGCGCGTTTGGCGTCAACGGCGCACCGACAAACACCCATTCGCGCCAACCAACAGGTTGATTGACAGAACCATCATCATTAAAGGACGCTCGCACGATTTCACCTGATGTCGCTTCGGTAGCGGCAGCGGTACCTGCATTTTCGTTTGAGGCAGAATCAGTCTGACCACAGCCCGATACCATCAAAGTTCCGGCGGCGATCCACATAAGCTGGCTTGATTTTATTGTTGAAAAACTGCGCATGGTACTCTCCTTATATTTTTTATGATACGAGATTATGGCATTCAGTTGCGAATTTAGAAACGCATAATTTCGATAACTACAGGTCATGCAAATCGCGGTCAATGGGCATCGATTTCTAAGCTGCGCGGTCCAATATCAGTTGCAGTGCATCTATGATCGCCAGAATCTGTTCCGCAGTAGGTCGTTTTTTATGATCGCCCGATAGCGAATTTAATTCCGTTTCCTCAAGGTTGGGTTTGTGAATTGCCGTCGTACATTCATATGGTATCACAATTATTTGACATTGCCCGGTTTTGAAAGCCTTTGCCGGTCAATAGTGGAATCATGTTCATAAGGCCGACACGGTTGTCCGCCTCTCGGTGTTCAGAATGATAACTTCATTCACTACGGCAAGAATGCTCGATAAACAGATGGGAAATCATATGCGCAATTTTGACGTTGATGTAGCTATATTGGGTGCTGGCACTGCTGGCCTGGTTGCCTATCGCGAAGCCCGAAAACAAAAAAAAGAGGTTCGCCTGATTGATGGCGGAACCCTGGGCACCACCTGCGCACGTGTCGGTTGTATGCCATCCAAATTGCTGATCGCCGCCGCCAATGCCTATCATGATGCCAATGCCGTTGGTGCTTTTGGCATTGAAGCTGGAACACCGAAAGTTGATGGCCGTGCGGTAATGGCGCGTGTAAAAAGCGAGCGGGATAAATTTACCGGCTCTGTGACCGAGTCAATGGATGCGTTTCCGGAAGGTGATTTCATCCCGCAATATGCCAAGTTTTTGAATGATAATTTATTGGAATTATCATCAGGAGAAAAATTGAGCGCGCGAACGGTTGTCATCGCGACCGGGTCACATCCCGTTATACCAGAATCGCTGGAACCGGCCGGGGATCGTATCATCGTCAATGATGACATATTCTATTGGGATGAACTTCCTGAATCGATTGCCGTTTTTGGCCTCGGCGTGATCGGTCTTGAACTGGCGCAAGCTTTGCACCGATTGGGCGTCGAGGTGCATATATTTGCGCGCAGTAAAAAAGTAGGCTTGCTGACCGATCCGGCGGTACAAGAATTTGCAACTACGACCTTCGCATCGGAACTGAATATCCACTGGCACAGCGATCCGGTCGTTTCGCGTAGTGGAGATTCCGTATCAGTCAGCTGGCAACATGGCGATCAGAAACACGAACAGAGCTTTGACTATGCGCTAGCCGCCACCGGCAGGCGGCCAAATGTCGCTTCGCTTGATCTGCACAATACATCGCTCAAGATAGGACCAAAAGGCATTCCAGAATTTGATACCCTTTCTCTTCAAGCCGGGTCGAGCTCAATCTTCATCGCCGGTGACGTTGGCGGCGTTCGAGCGGTCTTGCATGAAAGCGCAGATGACGGACGCGTTGCCGGGCAAAATGCAGCACGCCATCCGGACATACTACGGCACGTCCGAAGGACTGCCCTGGGAATAGTTTTTTCCAGCCCGCAAATCGCAGTCGTTGGCGCCAGCCATGCGAAACTCATCGAATGCGGCGCGGATTTTGAGACTGGAGAATATTCTTTCAAAGGTCAGGGCCGCGCCAAGGTTCAAAATCGGGACCACGGGCTGATCCGTCTTTACGGTGAAAAGGATACGGGCATTTTGTTGGGCGGAGAGATGATCGGTCCCGATGCAGAACATCTGGCCCACCTTCTCGCTTGGTCCATTGGAACCGGTCAATCCGTTACCGATATTCTGGGTCTGACAGTTTATCACCCTGTTGTGGAGGAAGGGTTGCGATCGGCGCTTCGTAGCCTGAACTTTGCTCTGGGCTTTGGCCCCAACCCGCCCTTACGCTCTCTGGATTGCGGTCCCGGATCATAAAATCGACGGTTTGCCGGCAGCATCAATATTCCGCGAAAAAAATTTGATGTTTATCGTGCTAATGCGTCTCTAAACGGCTTTCGAGCCGCCACAAGTACAATCGCACCAAGTATACAGGCTATGGTGGCGACTACCGCTAATGACCAATCGACTGCGGTTTCGTCCGCAAATATGTAATCCGTGACAAGAGCAACTAAGGTTGGCCCCAATCCGATTCCAAGCAGGTTTAGAACAAATAGGTAGATTGCGGATATCTGCGCTCGCATCTCATTAGGTGACGTAATTTGCAAGGCGGCTGCCGCTGCGCCATAAGCAAATGCCGCAAAGAACATAAAAGGTGCAAACAGCAGCGCAGACCAAATGGCATTTGGTACCAGAGTTGCCAGCAATACAAAAGGAATTGATCCTATCGCGCTAACGATACCGGTCAAGATAGTGGCATCACCATAGCCTCGTTGTGTCAGCTTGTCCGAAAACCACCCTCCAGCAATTATACCCAAGGTACCAAACAGAAATATATCAGCGCCAAGATAATATCCTGCCTCACCAACCGTCCAACCAAATTTTCTGATGAGCATTGTAGGAGCCCAGGCAAGAACAGCGTTGAAAGAAAGGCCCAATAGTGAAAACCCCAGAAAGTGAGTTCCGTATATTTTCCAGTTATCCTTCAAAAATCCAAATGTACGTTTAACCGATACGGTAGGCTTGAGGTGCTCCTGCGGCTCGACCACATCTATAGTGACTATGTTCGCTCGACGCGCCGGTTCACGAACTGTCAAAACCAGGAGTGCAACCAATATTCCAGGCAAGCCAACAGCGAAGAATGTTGCTTGCCATGCTGCGACTTCACCAAAGAGCGGTATGACGATCTTTGGCATAGATGCCACATATTGGGCAATTTGACCGCCAATAATAAAGGCGAGCCCAGCCCCCAAATAAACACCTGCGGTGTAGATACCTAACGCACGGCCCAGCTTGGCAGGCTCAAAATAATCGGCAATCATCGAATAAGCAGCTGGCGAAAGCGCAGCTTCACCAACGCCGACACCCACGCGAGCAAGAAATAACTGCCCATATGATTTTGTGATTCCACTCGCAGCCGTCATCAAGCTCCAGAAAAATACCCCGATGGCGATAATCCAACGCCGACTATACTGGTCCGCTAGTCGGCCGAGCGGAATACCCATTAGTGTATAGAATAAGGCAAAGGCGATGCCCAATAGCAGGCTAACCTGAGTATCGCTGATCTGCATATCGGCCTTAATCGGTTCAATCAGCAGAGCAAGGATCGTGCGGTCGATAAAAGATAACGTATAAGCGATCAGCAAAACGCTAACGGCGTACCAAGCGGTTTTATCGCTGGAATTCTGTTCTTTTGCTATCGATTTAAGGACATCCTCAACCACAATTAAATCCCCATTTCGCGCCCTGCAACCATGATTAGTGGTCAGATGGCTCCTAATAATTATCTGTCTATGTAGAATTTTTATATGTTATACCATAGATATGATGAAAAAATATCTTAGCATCAGGCTTATCGAGAGAGGTAAATCTATTTTCTCGCACTCGATTAATTAAACCAGCAGCACGGCAGAGAAACGGATGATGATAAAGAAACATAATGTTATGGTGGACGGTAGGAACATCCATTTCCTTCGCGCTGGCACTGGAGTTCCGCTGATACTTCTCCACGCATCACCGGTTTCATCGCAGGCTTTTCAGGAAGAATATATTCCGCGGTTCTCAAAGAATTTTACCTGCATAGCTCCCGATACACCGGGTAACGGCCTCTCGGATCCGCTGCCCGATGCAAAAAACAAGACCATCGCTGACTATGCACACTCCTTGGCAGCTTTTTTGGATGCAATAGGCGTTGAAGGTTGCATATTATATGGCCGACATACCGGGGCCAGTATCGCACTGGCATTCTCGCAGCTTTACCCTGACCGCGCAATTTTTGTATATTGCGATGGCTATCCAGTATTCGAAAAGAGCGAAATAGAGCATTATTTGGGGGATTATCTCGCCCCGTTTTCTGCCGATTGGGCGGGCGGGTTTCTTTCATGGCTCTGGTTTAGATACCGTGATCAACACAGCTTCTGGCCGTGGCATCTGCATAGATCGGATAAACGCTCTGATACTGATGTACCGGAGCCGGAATTTATTCAGCGAGGGGTTCTGGATTTCTTGCTGTCGGGCAATAATTATATTGCTCCATATGCCATGGCGATAAACGCCGGCGCCGAATTGGATTTCCGGAATACGCCTGTTCCAACATGCTTCGCCATTCGCCCCGGAGATTCATTGTACAATGTGCAGCAACGGCTCAAAAATCTTCCAGACAATAGCTGGTGCGAAGAGCTACCGCGTGAAACCGCAACTGCCGTGGCTAGAGAAGCGGAGATATTGTGCCGATATGCGGCCGATCATAGCGCACCGCCTGCACCAATTCCCCGCTTGCTTAAGCAGCCTGGAATAGCCTCCCAATTATATGTCGATGTGCCGGGAGGGCAAATCGGAGCAAGATTTATCAAAGCTAAAAAACCAAGATCCGCCCCAATTGTTATGATCCCCCGGATGCCTGGTGGAGGCACCTATCTAGAGCAACTGCAATCAAAGCTTAGTCTGTCACGGGACGTAATCATCCTGGATGTGCCGGGACACGGTAACTCGCAGGTCGATTGCGCGCACCGGGTCGATATTTATGCAACTTTGCTAAACGACGCACTGGATCAGTTAGATATCAGACCATCGCATGTTTACGGCCACGGATCGGGCGCAATGGTAGCGCTCGAAATGCAGCAAAAAATGAATATCGCTCGCATTTTTTTGGATGAGCCATTAATTCTCGATAGCGCGGCTCGCGGCGATCTGATCAACCATTATAAAATGAGCTTCGCTCCGGAATGGGACGGGACACATCTTCTGCGGTTGTGGCATCAACTGCGTGATGAGCAGCTTTGGCAACCATGGAATGTCCGTACCCGAAAACAGATCAGGACAGACACCGGGGTCTATCGCCCCGATCTACATTATGCTCTATTCGTCGATATATTAAAGCAAGCAGAAAATTTTAGCGCCGGCTGGGAAGCGGCGCTGTCATATAACTCCGGAGATGCTCTCACTCAATGTAAAGCCGAGATAATACAGGGCCGATGGGCCTATGCCGAAAACGGCGCGAATATATTGCATGGCATGGCCTCTGCGTAGTTCAGTCGATATGTATTTGCATATATTATATTTATGTATACATATCGACTGAACTCACGACCAAGAGAGAGAGTTTGGCAAAGGGAGGTGAACATTGATAGACAAGACAAGTTTACCACCCGGATTCCGGCATCAAACCATTACATCTGGTGTTCGGGCATCAGCCCGGCGTACACCCGAAAAAACCGCCCTCATTCTGAATGAACGAAGTTTATCCTTTTCTGAGTTAGTCCGGCGCATTGACAAAATAGCAAATACTTCAGCCAATGAGTTTGGACTCGGGGTTGGGCGCACTGCTGCGATACTGGCACCGAATTGCATCGAATATATCGAAATCGTCTGCGGTGTTTCCGAATGCGGCGCTGCAATCGCCACCCCAAATCCCATGCTCACAGCTCGCGAGACGGCAGCAATCTGTAATGATTCTAATGCTTCAGTCCTTTTTCTTCATGCTTCCTGCGAAGAAAATATTGACCTGTCCGCGCTGAACAATGTTGAACATGTTATCCGCTTGGACGAAGGTTATGAAAAATGGCTCGCCGATATTAGCGATATATATGTTGACCGGAAAATATGCGAATGGGATACCTTCGCCATCCCCTATACCAGCGGCACCACGGGCGCGCCCAAAGGTGTGATGATCTCACACCGATCGCGTACGGTTGGTTTTTATGGCTGCGCGCTCGAATATGGAATTTTTGGATCGGATGACCGGTTCTATGCTCTGGCGCCCATGTGTCATGGTGCAGGTTTTTCTATGGTCATGAATTCGATATTCTTTGGCGGAACATGCGAAATTGCCGCGTCATTTGACCCGGAGACTGTGCTTCAGGTGCTGCACCAGGGAGAAACGACCGGAGTGTTTTTCGTCCCCACGCATTTCCACCGAATATTCGAACTGGATCACACAATATTAGAAGCCAATCGCGGTCATGGGCTTCGGTCAATTCTGTCAAACGCCGCCCCTTTGCCTCAGGATACCAAAAACAG
>CALKXX010000233.1 GCA_938003725.1 uncultured Sphingomonadaceae bacterium
TCTGCGGCAAATGGCGGCGGCACATAAACCACGCTGGCGGTCGCGCCGGTTGCGTCTTTCGCTTCGGCCACCGTATCAAAATTTGGCAGGCCGATATGGGTTGTTCCGCCCTTACCCGGCGTAACGCCCGCAACCATTTGCGTGCCATAAGCCAGCGCCTGTTCGGTGTGGAATGTACCGGTATTGCCGGTCATGCCCTGGGTTATTACCTTGGTATTCTTGTCGATTAAAATGCTCATTATTCAGTCTCTCCAACAAAATCTGCTTTTAGGGCGATGCCATTAAATTTGGTCAATGCAATGATCGGGCTGCCCGCGGGAACGTAAAAAATTTCAAAACTGTCATGGCCTTCATGATAGCCGGGAGTCCAGTTCGCAATCGATATCGCATCGCTAGCTCTGGTTTTATCTGCTTCCCGGCCGATCCATTTTTGCGCGTCGGCCAAGTTAATTTGCCGGGTTTCTTCGACATCATATAACCGGCATCCATTGACGACCGTGCCAGAGGATTGCACCTGCGAAATAATGATATCCAGCCGCTCACCACTGACGGTTTTGGTATAGACCACCATGTCTGACATTTTGTCGTCGGGGCCATCCAGTATTTTTGCGGCCCCGGCGCGGCCCACTGCCAGCAATTGGCCAAGCGGGCTATCTTCGGCGGGGATTTCTGCGGTCCATTGTTGAGCTATCAGATCAGCCTCGACCCGTTTTATATCCTGAATATTTTCACACGCCTTTGCAAACGCATCCAACACTGGAACTACCGGATAGGGCGCGGCGACCGGCGTAGCGGTTTGTGCGAGAACGGCCAGCAGGAAACTCATGGAATGCGCCTTTCCGGATTATCCGACGAATATTCATCCAGCGTGTCGCGATCCGGCATCACCACAACCTCCAGCCGCAAATGTTCGTCTTCACCAACGGTCAGATAGATATCATGTTGATCCATCGCCCAGTAATAACCGGTCGAAGCCTTGTCGAAACGCGGTGTGAGGAAATCTCCACCTCGGGGAAGCGTCCCAGAGCGGTCAGCGGGTCGTTCGAATTTTTCTGTCAGCTTTTTGAGGACATCCTCAACCGCTTTGTCGTCTTCAACGCGCGCCCTCAATTGACAGCTATCGGCGAGGCGCGTCTCCGATTTTGCGCTCCACCGGGTCAGTTCCAGCGGATAATGATGCTGAAAACTGTCCCAGCTGGTTGATTCATATTCACTGGCTTCCAGTTCGGGCAGGCTGTCGAGTGCATGTTCGCGATGCTCCCCGCCCAATCGCGATGTGCGCTCGGTGATGATCCAGCTTGCTTTGGCCAGCGCAGCCTGATCAATCGCGCCATCTTCGGTCAAACCAGCCGTGCACCCGGCAATCGCGCCGTTAAAAGTGGCCATCACTTCGTCCGCGCTTTTTGTGGGTACGTCGCTGCTGCCCAATCCGCAGGCGGAGAGAGTGGCCAATGCCGGGAAGAGGAGGGCGAAGCGCATAGTATCAAGGCTGCACACGAATTAAACTGGATGAAAGAGATTCAGCCATTTCGCCAGCCATGCCCATAGTGATGATCAAAGTGCACATTTAGCGTCCATTTCCTCGTCACCCCGGCGAAAGCCGGGGCCCAGTCCTAAAAAAATTCTCAAACCAAAGACCTGAATAAATCAGTCCAATCCGGGTTCATCTCTTCAATTTCCCGCAACTTCCAGAGCCGCTTCCATTCCTTCATCTGCTTTTCGCGCTTGATGGCTTCTTCGATATCCTCAAATTGCTGATACCAGACAAGCATCTTGCAGCCATATTTCTTCGTAAATCCGTCCGCTACTCCTTCGCGATGTTCCCAGGCCCGTTTGATCAGATCGCTGGTGACACCGATGTAAATCGTTCCGTTTCTGCGGCTTGCCATGATGTAGACAAAACCGCCTTTTTCCATTCTTATTTTGCCACCCATGTATCGCCCACTTCGTCTTACCGGCGAAGGCCGGTATCCAGTCCAAACAAGAAACCTCCCGTAAATTGGTTTTGCCAGTCTGGACCCCGACCTGCGTCGGGGTGACGATTAGCAATGACTTTGGTATTTTCATCAATCAAAGTAATCATAAAACTAGGCCAAACAGAATTACCCACCAGCCCGACCATCCAAGCCAACCGCCAATTCGAGCCAAGGCTAATCCAATAAGTGCCACGTCGCGGTCTTAAGCCAAACTCTCGTCCAATCCCTTACAAGCCACCAGCAGTTCCTTCACCGCATCGACCGACACGTTGAAATTACCCTGCGCTTCATCGCTCAGTTCGATTTCGATAATTTTCTCAACACCGTCTTTGCCGATAATTACCGGCACGCCGACATAGAGATCATCGACGCCATATTGGCCGGTCAGATGCGCGGCGGCGGGAAGCACGCGGCGTTTGTCCTTGAGATAGCTTTCCGCCATCATGATCGCGCTGGTTGCTGGCGCGTAATAGGCCGAGCCATTGCCAAGCAGGCCGACAATCTCGCCGCCGCCTTTGCGGGTGCGGTCGACAATCGCGTCAATCTTGTCCTGTGTGGTCCAACCCATTTTGATGAGATCAGGGATCGGGATACCGGCGACCGTTGAGTAAGCCGGAACCGGAACCATCGTATCGCCGTGACCGCCCAAAACGAAAGCGGTGACATCTTCAACGCTGACTTCAAATTCATCGGCGAGGAAGTGGCGGAAACGCGCGCTGTCGAGCACGCCGGCCATGCCGACGACTTTATTATGCGGCAATCCGGAAAATTCGCGCAATGCCCAGACCATCGCATCGAGCGGATTTGTAATACAGATAACAAAAGCATCGGGGGCGTTTGCAGCAATGCCTTCGCCCACAGCCTTCATCACTTTCAGGTTGATACCGATCAGGTCATCACGGCTCATGCCCGGCTTGCGCGCGACACCGGCAGTGACGATGATAACATCTGCACCCGCGATATCGGCATAGTCATTGGTGCCTTTCAGATTGCTGTCAAACCCGTCAACCGGCGCGGCCTGCGAAAGGTCGAGCGCTTTGCCCGCTGGCATACCCTCTGCAATATCAAACAGGACGACGTCGCCCATTTCCTTGGAAGCTGCGAGGTGGGCGAGCGTGCCGCCAATCATACCAGCGCCAATCAGCGCAATTTTGTTACGGGCCATGTTGGGAGTGTCTCCTGCATTATAGAGTCGTTGGTTGAGTTCCTAGCCGGATTAAACTTATCCACAGGCGATTTCAACCGCAGATAGCACCATTTTACCTGCTATCTTTGCGATTAGTTCGCAATAGCAATAATTGTAGGATTCTGGTCATTGCGGTGCATGTAGTGCCCCAGGAATCCGGGGTGGAGGGACGCGCCGCTTTGGATTTCCGCACTTTACTTGCGATAACGAATAACACCAATCGAGGTTCCAGTTCTTCCAGCTTTTTGCTTTGCAACACCCCCTCAAAACGCCATGATGGGAATCGGGAGAGAGTGATATGCTAACCAAAGGCGACGACTATCCATTGCACCAGACACCCGAACCGATGGCGGTATCGGGCGGCAACCGGAATTTCTACGACCGCTATTTCTTCAATGGTTACAGCGCAGATGGATCTATCTTTTTTGCCGCCGCGCTGGGTGTCTATCCACAGCTCGACATAATGGACGCGGCCTTTTGCGTTTCGATAGACGGCACACAGCACAATCTGCGTGCATCCAAACGCATGACCAGCGAGCGCCTTGATCTGAACGTGGGTCCGATCACAATCGAGATTGTGGAACCGCTGCAACAGTTGCGTTTGATCATTTCGGAGAATGATAGTGCGGTGTCAGCCGATATCACCCTGACCACGCGGCACAATCCGATTGAGGAGCCGCGCTTCATTCGCCGTGAAGGTCCGCGCCTGATGATGGACTATACACGGCTGACCCAGAACGGCGATTGGTCGGGATCAATCACGGTCGATGGCCAAGGCATTGATGTTGCGGGGTGCCGGGGTACACGCGACAGAAGCTGGGGCATCCGCCCCGTTGGCGCATCCGAATCGCAGCCGCCACCAGCGGGCGGTTTCCCGCAATTCTGGTGGCTATGGACGCCGCTCAATTTCGATAATCATTGCTGTTTTTTTCACAGCAATGATGATGGCGATGGTATCCCCTGGAACCGGCGCGGGGTGGTCGATGCCATGGGTGGGAATGCAACTGAATTCGAACCCGTGAATATCGATCTGTCCTATCACAGCGGCACCCGACGCATTGCGCAGGTCAATTTGGATATCGGCAATGGATCGCTTTCGATCACGCCCCGATCCGGCGATGCAAAGCGCACATTCTATATGTCCGGCCTTGGCTATATGCATCCCCAATGGGGGCATGGTATGGATCATGGCGGCCTAGAGGTGACTCATGATGTAATCACGCTTAATCCCGAACCACCAATGGACATGACGACCATCCATATACAGGCATTGAGCGACGCATTGTTGACCGTCAATGGCACTGAATATCAGGGCATTGGCGTCGTAGAACAGCTGTTCGTCGGGCCGCACGAAACCAGCGGACTGACCGGCGCGATGGACGCTGCCAGATGAGTGCTCAATTCCCAATACGCCCGGAAGAATTTGAAACATCTTTTGTAGAGCAGATATTCAAGACCAAGTCGGGATCTCTAACATCGCTAACCCATGAACCGGTTGGAACCGGGCAAGTTTGCGACAGTTATCGTTTTACTTGTGAATGGGCCGACGGCGATGCGCCCAAGACTTTTGTCGCCAAATGCCCCAGCGCCGACCCTATCAGCCGCAATGCAGCCTCCATATTCCATCTTTATGATATGGAGGTTGGCTGGTACCGAGATGTTGCAGATCAATGTGCTGCGCTTTGTCCAAAATGCTATCATGCCAATATCGCGGAAAACGAGCAGGAATTTATCTTGATGCTCGAAGATATGACGCCAGCACGGCAGGGTGATCAATTGGCCGGCGCGAGCTTGATACAGGTCGAAACCACATTGGCACAAGCCGCAAATCTTCATAACTTTCGGCCAAAGACGGGCGATTTTCATCAATATAGCTGGCTGCATCATTCCGAAAAAAATGTCGCATTTACCTGCCAAACGATCGCCAATGGCTTTCCCGTTTTTCGGGAACGTTTTGCGAAACTGCTCTCCAGTGACATTCTGGATATTGGCGCTGAATTGGCAAAGAATATCGAACAATATGCCGGGCATCAGCCGTTGGAGCAATCAATCACGCATGGCGATATGCGCCTCGACAATATTCTGTTCCATGCCGATGGGAAGATTGCTGCCCTTGTGGATTGGCAGACCTGCTCGTTCGGAAACCCCGCCAATGATGTCGCCTACATGATCGGTACCAGCTTTGCCGAACCGGCTGAGCGCCAGTTGCATGAGGAACGCCTGATCCGCGATTACCTAGCACAAAGGAAAGATGCTCCCGAATTTGGCGAGTTCTGGAAGGAATATCGGCGTCACGCCTTTGCTGGCTTTTTAATGGCGATCAACGCGTCCCTACATGTTGAACAGACGGAACGCGGCAATCAAATGTTCGCAGCCATGGCCGAAAGGCCAGCTCGGATGGCAATCGACTTGGACAGTTTGAGCTTGCTTTGATTGGTTGATCTGAACTGCGACTTGGGCCCGGTTATTCCATTTGCGTTCCATGTCCCATCGCCAGATATTCGTCCGACTGCATCTCCACAAGTCGTGAGGCTGTCCGTTCAAATTCAAAGCTGCCGTCGCCTTCCAGATAGAGCGCGTCCGGTTCAGCGTCGGCGCTAGCCAGCAGCTTGACCTTATATTCATATAATGCATCGATCAGCGTCACAAAGCGCGCGGCCTCATTGCGATATTCTTTGGATAGTTTCGGAATACCGACAATGATAACGCTATGGAAATGGCGTGCGATGGACAGATAATCCTGCGCTCCGCGTGCCTCGGCACAAAGCCGTTTGAATGAGAATACCGCGACTCCCTTTAGCGACTTAGGAACATGCAATTGGCGCCCGCCCGGCACCGTCAGTTCCTCCGAAGGCACATGTTGCCGGTCTTCTGGCGGATAGTCCGTCAATCGGAAAAATGCCTCGCTTAACGCCTCAGTCGCAGTCTCTCCGTTTGGGACATGCCAAAGATCGACACCGCCCAAACGCTCCCGCCGGTAGTCAGTCGGACCATTAAGTGAGAGCACATCCAATCGGCCATTGAGCAAATCGATAAACGGCAGAAAATGCTCCCGGTTCAAGCCGTCTTTGTACAGGTCGCCCGGTGGCCGGTTCGAAGTCGTGACAATGGAAACGCCCTGTTCAACCAGCCCGGTGAACAACCGTGACATAATCATCGCATCAGCGCTGTTGTTGACGACCATTTCATCGAAGCACAGACAGCGTGCGTCCTGCGCCAAATCCAGAGCAACCTTCGGAATGGGGTCGCCTGGGTCATTTTCACGCGATACCCGGATCATGTCATGCACGCGCAACATGAATTCATGAAAATGGGCACGCTGCTTTCGGTTTACATCCAGATTGTCATAAAAGAGGTCCATCAGCATAGACTTGCCGCGCCCAACTCCGCCCCACATATAAACACCGCGAGGCGGTATCGGCTTTTTACCAAATGCACGCCACAGGATGCTGCCCTTTGGCGGAACAGCCTCTAGCTCCTCCTGCAATGTCGCCAGCCGTTTGACACAGTGATCCTGATCTACATCGGGTTTCAACTCCCCCTGCGCGATCAACTCCTGATAGCGCTGGTAGAAACTGCTCATTTCGCTTTTGGTGCTTTTTTCACAATAGCTGTAAATGACGCCATATTATCCTCACCATTTTTGCCTTGGACCACCAATCCGCGCATGAAGAGAAAGCGTCCGGTTTCCCGCGCCACCTCCACTTGTGCCTCCAGTGGCTCATCCATCCGTGCCGCACCAATGAAGTGAGTTTGCAATTCCAGCGTTACCGCCAGGCCCGATGGCCCAAGATCGAGTACGCGCATAGCCGCAAATAACGAGCAGTCGATAAATCCCATCATCGTGCCGCCATGGATTACGTCACCTAAGTTACGGTGGCGGCGCTCCGGGAACATGCGAATACGGGCGATATTGTCTCCAACGCCATCGCCGCCCCGCCGAACAATCATGTCGCCGAGGAAGCTATTATAGCATTCTGGATCGCTCAAAACCCAGTCATACCAACCGGGGTTGTCTGGGTCGGGATTGCTCGTGAAAAATTCAGCTTCGACGTTTGCCATTATCGGATCGCCGATCTTGCACTCAAGTTCGGCTCAAACTTCTCTAACAGCAGTCATCTTCTTGATTTCGGCAATCGCCTTTGCAGGAGACAAGCCCTTTGGACAAGCGTTGGCGCAATTCATGATCGTGTGACAACGATAAAGACGGAAAGGGTCTTCCAATTCGTCGAGCCGCTCGCCAGTCATCTCATCGCGGCTGTCCGCCAACCAACGATAGGCCTGCAGCAGGATTGCAGGACCCAAAAACTTGTCACTGTTCCACCAATAGCTAGGGCAGCTAGTCTGACAACAGGCACATAATATGCACTCATATAAACCATCAAGCTTGTTGCGGTCTTCGGGAGATTGCAAACGCTCCTTCCCGGACGGCGTGGGCGTAACCGTTTTCAGCCATGGCTGGATCGAGGCATATTGCGCATAAAAATGTGTGAAATCCGGCACCAGATCCTTGATCACTTCCATATGCGGCAATGGAGTGATTTTCACTTCCTTACCGCAATCTTCAATGGCGGTCGTGCAGGCAAGACCATTTTTGCCATCAATGTTCATCGCACAGGAGCCGCAAATGCCTTCTCGGCAAGACCGGCGGAAAGTTAACGTGGCGTCTTGCTCCGACTTCGCCTTGATGAGTGCATCAAGAACCATGGGGCCGCATTCTTCCAAGTCGATCTTAAACGTATCATAGCGCGGATTTTCGCCGCTATCGGGATCATAGCGATAGACCTTGAAATTCCTCGTCTTCCCACTCGTCAACGCATCATATACTTCGCCGGTTTTGCGAATTTTGCTGTTCTTGGGTAGCGTGAACGTCGCCATTTTATTTCCCTTGTTTGTAGTTCCTGCACGCAGGAAAGTGGACTCGCCGGTGAATCGGTCATTTGTTACCGAAACTTGTCACCAGACTCAATGGCTTTAGTCGACCAGTTACTTTGTGAAGTCACTGGGCCTGAATCAAACCGTTGCGGCGCAATCCTTCTGCAATAATAGTCTCCAGCAATTGCGGATGGCTGAGGCCAGCCACTGCCGCTGATTTTGCAACAACTTTTTCTGACCACAAGTTACAGTTGAGATTGATTTCGATGAAATTAATGTCGCCGGTTTTCTTGTCCAGGCGAAATTCAATCCGGCCATAGTCAAATGGTTCGAATTCGCGGGCAATAGCGGCCGCCATTTTTTCCACTTTGGGCGCGAATTCCGGGTCATCAAACTGCTTTAATGTCGCCTTTTCCGTATTCGGAACCAAATCACGCTTCTCATAGTAGGTCCATAGTTTCTGTGTATCTTCCCGCTCATAGATGAGCATCGGAAGTGCTTTGGGACCATTGGCGCTGATAAAAGCGGCCTGCACATCATAACCATCGAGATAGGGTTCGACGATGGCGTCGTGCCCCTGTCCGTGAATACCGGCAACGGCATTGGCCACGCCAGCCCAGTCATGAGCATCGGAGATCGCCCAACTTGCAGAGGAAGCGTTGGGCTTGATCACCCAGCGATCTGCCTTGGGCGCGTCACTTTCGTTCACGGGCGCACCGCGGCGAAAACAGAACCAGGGCGCGGTTGGCACGCCTGCTTTTTCAGAAACCAGTTTGGAGACAGACTTGTCATCACCAAGCCCGCGAATGAACGGCATTGCCCCCACATAAGCAATTCGGTGCATATTACACAGCAGCGGGATAAGCATTTCACTATTCACGAAACCACCGCGATTGAGCAACGGAAAAACAAAGTCCACATCAGGACGCTCGAATAGAATTTTATAATTGTCTGCTAGTGCAAGATTAATCCCTAGGGTCTCCAGACTTGTGCGCACCTCATGGTGATATATGGCGTGATTGCCATCCTCCGGATGCATACCGCCGCCCCAAAGTGCATGCTTCGCTACGAACAGGAATTTCAGTCGTTCTTTCGCCTCGGCAGGAATTTCCAGCGGTTCGAATTGAGTGCCCAAATCCGTGCTTACCATGAACGATATTCCTCAAATTGGGCCGGCGAGCAGCCATCGGTAACTAACTTCAGGCTTTGGCTACACTTGCCCTATCCAGTTCATCGAAATCGAGACTATCAACCGCATCAGTCAGCACCGCTTCCACCACTTTGTAGGTCCGTTCATTATCGACATCGACCGCCTGTGTCCCGTCATTTAAGGGAACCCGCCATATTGTTAAGCCAAAGCGTTTGGACATCCGGCGAAAAGCACCATCAATGGTTACCAGTTTGAACCGCATCAGCAGAATGTTAAACAAGCCAAAGGCATTGATCAGCCGCTGCGGATTCCCCATGAACTGGCCGCCTTCCTTGAATATATTGGCGGCGTTCAGCGCATTGCGGTCTTTTATTCCGTACAGGTTACAATTGGCAAAGCCGCCGTCTTTAAAATCATAAAACCCCCGTTGGGCTAGCGGATGTACAGCGTGAACATCTGTTCTCTCAGCCAGTCCAGCAACCGCGTCGGCGCCTTCGTTCATCGCCGCTATCGCCCGATCAATGCTGTCATGTTTCAGCAATACATTATCCGCTGTTGTAACCAGATAGGGAGCCTCGGCTTGCCGGCAGCCCTTGATGACACTGGCCGCGATATTTTCATCGGAGGTGATAAAACTGATTGGCAAGTCGTCTCGCACATATTGCTCCACCACGGAACGCACTTTATCCGCTCCATCTGGCTCAATCAGAATATGAATAGCTCGGCAGCTTTTGTGGCTGCTAAGGATTTCGAGCGTGTGATCTATCAGCGTCTTGCCCACAATCGGAACAAGGCATTTGTGGCTCACATCATGCGCTTTAGCGAGCGGGTTTTCGACACCAGTCCGCTGTGCCGCCAGCAATATGCAATCAAATTTGTCAGTCATATACAACTCTTTGGCCAAGGTCCGGGAAAGATCAAGTCTTAGGGGATCACCTATAACGTCAAATCATCAATCCGGAAATCATTTGCCTTTGCAACCACCCAACGATAGCCCGTGTCAAATCCAGCCATGGTGGGATGGCCAAGGGGAAAATGCATTGATTCGCGAACGCATGAACCGCCTTAAAAGCAGTGAGGACTCGCTTGTTCGCGTTGGCCGAAACAGTGCTTGGCTGTTTTCCAGCAAGGGTATTAGCGCGATACTCAGCCTGTTCTATCTCGCCGTTGTAACCCGTGCACTTGGACCTGCCGGCTTTGGTACGTTCATCTTGATTGTCAGTGCTGGGCAGATTTTAGCAGCATTGTTTCGTATCCAGACATGGCAAGCAATTGTCCAATTCGGCACACCCCTTTTGGCCGATGGTGACCACAAGGCATTTGGCAGAATTGCGGGTCGCGGGTTGGCGGTAGAATTGATCGGCGGCATAATCGCTTGCGGGTTACTCTATTTCCTCCTCCCATCCATTGCACAGCAATTCTCTCTCTCGCGTGATGTAGAACAGGGACTGCTCATTTACGGCTTGATTGTTCTGCTCGCCATTCGCTCTACCCCAACCGGAATATTACGTGCGCATGATCGGTTTCGTGACAGCGCGATCGGTGAGGTGGCGGTTCCCGTTACACGCATGATCGGCGCGCTGCTGCTATTGCTCATTGGGCCTAACATTACGGGTTTCCTGATTATTTGGGGTATGTCAGAACTGGCCTGCGCGGCTTTGCTGTGGCTTTTAGTCTGGCAAAATGGTCAGAAAATGGGCGCAAAGTCGACCATGACGGCCAAATCGATGGATGCCCAACCCGCTCCCGAGGGCAATAAAAAGAGCTTTTATGGATTCCTCGCTGCCACCAACTTCTCCTATTTGCTCACCATCATTCGAGAGCGCGCCGTTGTTATCATCGTCGGCCTTTTTGTTGGCGCAGCCGCAGCAGGTCTATTTCGTCTCGCCGACCAGCTCGCCAACAGCATAAACCGTATAACCGAGGTGTTCGCGCGACCCATGTTTGTCGAGCTATCGCGGCTCTATGGGCAAAGCGAAAGATCTGAACTGCGCCGTTTGCTGCTTCGCTCCTTGTATATATCGGCAATATCCGGTCTTTCCATGTTCGGTATTTTGGTGATGCTCGGCGAATATGTCATTATCATCATGTCCGGAGCCCAGTTTGCCGGCGCTTATCCGTTGTTGTTGCTTCTTGCCGGTGCAACCATCATAGGGTTTGTCGCGCTGGGCTTGGAACCACTTTTGCAGGCCGCGGACCGGGCAACCACTGCCTTTGTCAGCCGAATGATATCGCTCCTGCTGCTCGGTGCGCTGCTTTATTTCTGGCTACCCGGATATGGTGTAACTGGTGCAGCTTGGGCGATGCTGGCTTCATCGGCGGCGACGGTAATCCTACTGATGCTCCTCGTATGGCGCATTTTGAGGGGGCTCGGAAAAGAGTAGCATTACTCCAACCGTTCAAAAAATGCGACCATGTCGTCAAGCACCGGGCCTTTATGTCGAAAGGGCTTTGCTATCGCCATCATGATCTCAAGATGATCCATATCTGGATATTCGGCATATTCTACCTCGCCGCCCACTTCGAGGATCCTGTCCCTAAGAGTACGACTATTGCGCGGCTCAACTTGCGTGTCATCAACACCGGTAGACAGCCATAACGGCGGAGCATCCGCACGAACAAAATTGATCGGTTGCGTCATTTCCGGCTTTGGATATTCACCGAAACTCTGTTTGGTCGTTTCGGACGAAAAGGGATAGAAATCGGCCGGGCCTGCAAGAACCGCAGCGCCCTTTATAAAGTCGGTTGTTTTTCCTTCACGGCCCAACCATTGCTGGTCGAGCGCCAACATGGTGACATTATATGCACCCGCCGATTGGCCGGCGATATATATACGCTTAGGATCGCCTCCAAATTTTTCGATATTGTCGTGCACCCATGCCAGGGCCTTCGCGCTATCTTCCAAAAATCCCGGAAACTTTGTGTTGGGAAACAACCGGTAGTCAGGAAGAACAGTCACATAGCCCCTGTTCGAGAGCGCGCGGCCAGCAAAGCCATATTCATCTTTTGACCCCGCGCGCCATCCACCGCCATAAATAAACACCACAACCGGGTGCGGCTTTACGTCTTCGGGCCACTCCAAATTTCCTTCCGCGCCGCCTAGGCCGGGCCTCCAGATATTGAGCGACAAGTCATGTTCCGCATCAAAGACTATGTCCTTGGCAAGCATTTTTGCCGTCCCCTCATCGGGGAATGCCTGATCGACCATATCCAATTGTTTGGGTCCGGTATGAGAGAAGAACCACAAGGCGAAACCGCCAATTACAAGGATCAGCATCCCAAATGTTGCAAGTAATTTCATATCAAAGTCTTTAACCGGCCCGTCAGGTGCTGGCAATGACACTCCAATCGAACGGGCATCATCTTTTGCATCCTGCGTCGATTGCACTGATGACTTCATTGCCCAATAAAAAGGCGGCCCGCAGGCCGCCTCTTCGAATATCGCAATATGGCTTGTGACTTAACGTTTCGAGAACTGGAAGCTCTTACG
>CALKXX010000234.1 GCA_938003725.1 uncultured Sphingomonadaceae bacterium
GGTTCAGCCTGGTGACAGGCTGGACCGACTATCTGTTGTAGTGTAGTTGATTCTGAACCACACAATCTGGGGTATAAAGGGGCTTAGAGTATGACCTTGAACAAGAAATTTTCCGCTGTGCTGGCATCGACCGCATTGGTCTTTACCGGTTTTTCTCCCGCGCTGGCTGCGCCGGTACAGGCACCGGCTACCGCAACCGGGCCTATTGATGTGAGCAGCCTTGGCTGGAGCGCAGAGGCTGACAAGGCCGAGGGTTGGCGCGGAAACACAGGATATCCCGGCTATCGTGGGTATAGAGGGTATCGCGGTCATAGGCGTCATCGCGGCCGGATTCGTGGTGGCGACGTACTTGCCGGTATTTTGATCCTTGGCGGTATTGCCGCAGTCGCAAGCGCCGCTTCGAACAACAAGCGCAACAATGATCGCTATCGGGATCGGGATTATCGGAATGATGACCGGCGTTATGACAATCGCCGCAACGAAAATCGCCGCGAAGAATATCGCAATGACCGGCGTTCTGACAATCGAGGCGATCGCGGCACCGGCTCAATGGATCAAGCGATCAATAGCTGTTCCGATGCTGCTGAACGCAAGGCGGGCCGCGATGCACGGGTTTCTGAAATCCGGTCTGTTACAAAGGACGGTTCAGGGTGGCGCGTTGAAGGTAATTTGAGCAATAGCGCGGAGCCGTCATTCCTATGCGGATCGACGTCGGGCCGTGTTGATTTTGTTCAACTTGGTGCCGGGGACCTCGCGTTCGCCAATTAGTTTAAACAGCGGTTCGGCCAAATTCCTGACGGGTGACCGGGTGCGATGCGCTTAGTCCCCCGTCTACCGCTATCGCTTGTCCATTGACATAGGACGAGCGGTCGGACGCCAAGAACAATGCGACTTCCGCCATCTCAATCGGTGCAGCGCCGCGCCGCAAAGGATTCAGATAGCCCAAGCGGTCTTCTTTCCCTTTTTCACGCGCTTTGTCATAGATGAATTGTGTCATGCCGGTCTCGGTAATGCCGGGGCAGATTGCGTTGCATCGTACGTTGGCGGTCGCAAACTGCTGGGCAGCGACTTTGACCAGGTTTATCACCCCGGCCTTTGACGCGGAATAGGCTGGTCCGCCCGCGCCGGATCTGATCCCGGCAACACTGGCGGTGCAGATGATCGACCCACCATGATCGCTATCGGCTATGACTTTGCCAGCATATTTGGTCGCCAGAAACGGACCGATCAGATTGACGCGCAAAACCTCTTGCCATTCGGCCATATCACAGTCGAAAATCCCGTCAAACCCGCCCCCAATGCCGGCATTGGCAAAGAAAATATGCAGATCGCCGAATTTCTGTTCGGCGGCCTCGACCAGCATTTCGACGTCGCCTTCCGATCCTGCATCGGCCTTTATCGCAATGATATTGCCTTCCGAACCTTTTGCGGTTTCTTCGACATCGTCGGTAACATCGCTTGCGATTACCTTGGCGCCATGTTCTGCGAATAGCAGTGCGGATGCACGTCCGATCCCACTTCCTGCGCCAGTGATAATTGCAACTTTGTCTTTTAGATCCGACATAAAATGCTCCTGAAACTATGCGCCTGCGCGCTTTGCGGCTTCCCATCCTGCTTGTGCCAGTGGGGTCACGCGATCTGACATTTCTGCTGCCGCTGCACTATTGGCGGTGCCGTCAACGACGCGCTTTTGAATGCCCTGTAGAATTGCGGCAATCCGGAACAGATTATACGCCAGATACCAATCCATCGGCGGCAATTCATCGATACCGGATTTTTCGCAATAGCGCGCAATCGCCTCCTCACGAGTGGGGATTCCCAAAGCGGCGAGGTCAATGCCTTTTAACCCGCTGCGCCCTTCCGGTTCCATTTCATAGGCCATCAGCCAGTACGCAAAATCAGCGATAGGGTCGCCCAGCGTAGACAATTCCCAGTCCAGCACAGCAATGACTTCAGGCTTGTCGTGGGCAAAGACCATATTGTCGAGGCGATAGTCGCCGTGCACAATACCAAAAGCTTTTTGTTCCGGAATGGTCTTGTTCAACCATTCGATCAATTGATCCATTTCCGGAATAGTCTGAAGTTCGGAAAGCTTATATTGCTGTGACCAGCGCGAAATTTGACGCTCACAATAATTCCCCTGCTTCCCGTGCCTTTCCAGACCAAGTTCATTGGGATCATAGCTGTGCAAAAGTGCCAATGTGTCAATCATCTGGTGATAGATCGCGCGGCGTTCCTCCGGACTACTATCCGGCAGGGTGCCATCCCACAATGTCCGGCCATCGGCCATGCCCATGATATAGAACATGGTACCGATCACATCATCGTCGTCACATAGGCCATAGGGTTTGGCGACCGGGAAGCCTACAGGATGAAGCCCCGCGATAACCCGGAATTCACGATCAACTGCATGAGCGGATGGCAGCAGCTTTCCGAACGGTTTTTTGCGTAGCACATAGTCCGTGCCCGGCGTTTCGATTTTATAGGTTGGGTTGGATTGACCGCCCTTGAATTTGCTTAGCGTGATCGGACCTTCAAAGCCGTCCACGTTTTTGTCCATCCATTGCGTCAAGCTGGCTTCGTCCAACTGGTCTTTCTCAGGCACGGCCATAGTGCCAACCATATCTTCTTGCGGGTTCATGGAATTTCCTATTCCTATCTAGTTAAATGTAATGACGGACCGCGCTGCGTCGCCCTTTTTCATCTTCTCAAAGCCGTCGTTAATCTGCTCAAGCGGAATGGTCTCCGCCACAATCGTGTCGAGATCGAGCAAGCCGCGCAAATAGAAATCGACGAGACGGGGAATATCAACCGGGAAACGGTTGTCACCCATAATAGCACCTTGTAGTTTTTTTCCGGACAGCAGATCAATTGCGCTTAGTCCGACCTTATGATCAAGTGGCATCATACCCAATATTGTTGCTGTGCCTCCGCGGCGCAGCGATCCAACCGCCAAGTCGCCTGAAGATGGTCGCCCGACAGCTTCAATAGCATGATCAACGCCGCCATCCGTCAGATCAACAATCTGTGCTGCGGCGTCATTGGCCATGGCATCAACCACATCTGTCGCACCAAGTTTTTTGGCCAATTCGCGTTTTTCCGGAATGGGGTCAGCGGCAATGATCCGGCCGGCTCCTGCAATTTTGGCGGCATTAATTGTTGCAAGCCCAACGCCGCCGCATCCTACCACCGCGACGGTTTCCCCCGGTGTCACATTACAGGCATTGAATATGGTGCCCGCGCCCGTGGTTACAGCACAGCCAATAACTGCGGCGCGATCAAGCGGCATGTCAGGGTCAATCCGCACGCAGGCATTTTCGTGGATCAGCATTTGTTCGGCAAAGGCGGACAGGTTTAACATTTGACCAACGGCGGTGCCATCACCGCGGGACAGGCGCGGTTCGTCGTCTTCTGCGCGGCGAGTATCGGCGCCAAGGCAAAGTGACATCCGTCCGGAAACGCAAAACTCACAATGTCCGCAAAAGGCGGAAAGACAGGATATAACTGCATCGCCGACCGCAACCGTGCGGACCTCGCTGCCAATCGCCTCTACGATACCGGCCGCTTCATGGCCGGGTATTGCCGGCAACGGGTGGGGATAGACACCATCGATAAAATGCAAATCCGAATGGCACAGCCCGCACGCTGCTGTCCGGATCAGCACTTCATGTGGTCCCGGATTGGAGATTGTTATGTCTTCAATTTCAAGCGGCTTTCCCGCTTCAACCAGAACTGCCGCTTTCATTGATCATTCTCCTCTATCGCGTGACCGCTAAATCGCCTGATGAAATCTCATCCTTCATTTTGCTGCCCTCTGCACTTTCGGCATATTTGCCATATTCGATTCTGGCAATGGTACGACTGTGAACCTCATCTGGACCATCGGCAAGACGCAAGGTCCGCTGATGCGCGTAAGCCTGAGCCAAACCAAAGTCAGTGGTTACACCTCCACCGCCATGTGCCTGAATGGCATCATCGATAATCTTGAGTGCCATATTGGGGGCCTGTACTTTGATCATCGCAATCTCGGCCTTTGCATATTTGTTGCCGATCTTGTCCATCATGTCAGCCGCTTTCAAACAAAGCAGACGGCTCATATCAATGTCGATACGTGCGCGCGCTACCCGTTCGTCCCAGACGCTATGTTCCGAGATACGTTTTCCGAAAGCCACCCGTGATTGCAGGCGTTTGACCATTTTCTCCAAGGCTTCTTCGGCAACACCGATTGTGCGCATGCAATGGTGGATCCTTCCGGGGCCAAGACGCCCTTGCGCGATTTCAAATCCGCGTCCTTCGCCAAGCAGGATATTTTCAGCAGGAACCCGAACGTCTTTCAGCTCCACTTCCATATGGCCGTGCGGCGCGTCGTCATAACCAAAGACCGGCAGGTGGCGAATGATATTCACGCCTTCTGCATCGGTTGGCATCAGGATTTGGGATTGCTGAGTATAGCGGCTCCCGTCAAAGCGTGTCTTGCCCATAACAATCGCGATTTTACAGCGTGGGTCACCAAGACCGGATGACCACCATTTGCGGCCGTTGATGACATATTCGTTGCCATCGCGCTCAATTTTCGTTTCGATATTGGTTGCATCGGAGGAAGCCACACGCGGCTCTGTCATTAGAAAGGCGGAACGAATCTCACCGTTCATCAAGGGACGGAGATATTGTTCCTTTTGTTCCAATGTGCCGTAACGATGGAAAACCTCCATATTGCCCGTATCTGGTGCGGAGCAGTTAAACACTTCGGAAGAAAAACCAACGCGGCCCATTTCTTCGGCGCAAAGGGCATATTCCATATTGGTGAGACCCGGTCCCTCAAATTCAAACATATCATCAATATGTGTCAGATTTGGATTTGCCGGCGGCATGAACAGGTTCCAGATACCCGCTTCCTTGGCTTTCTTTTTCTCTTCCTCAACCGTCTGAATAACTTTCCAACGATCTCCTGTCGCATCTTCTTTCGCATAATCCGCGACACGCGGGCGCACATGATTCTCGATATGCTCGCGTACCCGATTTCGCCAATATTCCTGCTTTTCGGTAAGATCGAAGTCCATGCCCAAGTCCTTTTCTGTTCATTCTCGTTTTTAACTGTGCGATTAACTTAACAGGCGTGTTGGTGGTTTTCCACCCTCAACTATTGCTACAACCGATTCAATTTTCTCTGGCGGCTTTGGCTGCGGTACGAATCTCGTGATCGTCTTCGCTCAGCGGAAATTTGGTATAGGCCCAGGCACCAATCAGCGCGAGTATCGTGGCCGTGAAGACATAGATCAACGCGAGATTGTCGACGATAGAACCATCTACTGTTCCCGGTTCGGCCTGTTTTGGCATGCCAATATAAGCGATAATCTGACTGGCCATTAGGATACCGATTCCGTTGACTACTTTTTGCATAAAAAACATACCGGAGGAGAAAAGTCCCTCCGTTCGCTTGCCGGTGTCATGCTCATGCTGATCCGTGACATCGGCGATCATCGACATGGTCAGGATCATGGCAGAAATACTGGCCGCGGTAGCCAATAATAGAAGCAGGAAGAGAACGGGGATCATTGTTGCTTCGCCGGGCATCGGGAATGCATCCAGCATGCGCAGCCAATAGGGCAGAGTCCCGATTGCCAGCGCGACAATCGTCAGGATAGAGGCTGAACGCGCTTTCCCTAGACGTGCGGAAATAGGCGTTACCGCAACGAACGCCAATGTTGCTGCACCAAATAACATGATGGAATAGGCCGTAAAGTCCGGCTGACGAAATTCCCAGACATGGGTAAACAAGTATGGCGAAAGTGCGAATACCAACCATTGATTGGTGAAAGCGAAAATACCGGCCATCATCAACAGCATAAAGGGTTTGTAGCGGAATGTTGCAAATATCTGCCCCATTGTTTCCGCCGCTTCGGGAAAAGATTTGGCTTTTTGATAAGCGGCAACGACACGTTTATGTGTGCCCAGCGCTGACCCCAATACGGCGAGGAACATGATGACAGCGCCAAACAACGCGTAGCTCTCATAACCATCCCGATTTAGCAGGCCGATCGGATATTCTTCCGAAGGAACGAAGAAAACCGCATAGGCGAAGAACATCACGAACAGTCCGCCGGCCCAACCGAAAAGATAACGAAAACGCATGATAGCGGTGCGATCATGATAGTCTGTGCTAAGTTCCGGTAGCAGCGCCAGCGCAGGCACTTCATAGGCCGAGAATGACATGCGAACGAGCAAAGCCGTAGCGAATAAATAAAGGAATAAACCGGTTTGCCCAAGTTCCGGCGGATGCCATAAAATGATCCATGTGATAATGATCGGCAGGCTGGCACCATATAGCCAGGGGTGACGTCTGCCAATTTTCGTGCGGGTGCGATCGCTCATCTGGCCAACGGCCGGATCAATGAAGGCATCAGCGATCAGTGCTAAGGCAATGGCAAGGCCCACAAATCCCGCGTCAAGCCCAACAACCTGTTCGTAGTAGAATAATAGAAAAGTCGCGAAGCCGTTATCTTTGATGCCATAGCCGATAGAGCCGGTGCCATATAAAAGCTTCGACCTTAGCGGCAGTTTCTCTGTAACGGCATTCAAGCGACTTCTCCTATAGCCTTTGGCATCGATCTCGCGCAATTATGCGTCAATCACCGGTTTGCCCTGAATAGCTGACATTACGGAATTTTCTCCGCAATTTCATGCTCGCAATTTATTCCTCATTTGGTCAAGGGAATCGTTGAATCCTTGAACCATAATATGATAGTCGAACTTTAATTGAGCAATTAAAAGGAAATTCGTCATGTCCGATCTCGATACCTTTCGCGCAGAGACTGCTGCGTGGCTGGAAGCCAACTGTCCCGTGGAAATGCGGGAACCGGTTGTGGATGAAAGTGATGCCTGTTGGGGTGGCCGCAATCCGGTTTACAAACCCGGCCAAAAGGAATGGATGGACATCATGGCCGCAAAAGGCTGGACCGTTCCCGATTGGCCAAAGGAATATGGCGGCGGCGGACTGTCCCGTGCGGAGGCAAAGATTCTCGGTCAGGAAATGGCGCGACTAAAATGCCGCTCTCCGCTTTCTAGTTTCGGTATCTGGATGCTTGGCCCTGCGTTGCTGCACTTTGGAACGGAAGAGCAAAAAAAGCACTTCCTTCCGCAAATTGCACGCGGTGAGATACGTTGGTGTCAGGGATATTCGGAACCTGGGTCGGGGTCTGATCTGGCGTCCCTACAAACAAGTGCGGTGGATGAAGATGATCATTTTGTCATTAGTGGTCAGAAAATCTGGACGAGTTATGCGGATAAGGCGGATTGGATTTTCTGCCTGACCAGAACCGATAAGAGCGAAAAGCATAAAGGCATTTCGTTCATGCTATTCGATATGGCGAGCGATGGCGTGTCGACCAAACCAATCAAACTGATTTCAGGTGCATCGCCATTTTGCGAGACATTTTTTGACGATGTGAAAGTGCCAAAATCCTATGGAGAGGGTATTTCTTCGGTCGTGTTCGAGGTCAACCGTGGTTGGGACGTCGCAAAATATTTGCTGGGTCATGAGCGCAGCATGATCTCTGGCCAAGGCGGATCGAGTGGCGGTTCACTTGGCGCCAAATTTGCTGATCAGATTGGTCGCGATTCCATGGGGCGTCTGGATGATCCAATGTTGCGCGCCGATCTGGCGGAGATGGATATCGAATTGCTGGCATTCCGGGCGATGGCAGAGCGTTTTGGCGATACTTTCAAAGCTGGCCTTTGTCATCCGGCGCAGCCCAATATGATGAAATATGCCGGAACGGAGCTGAACAAGAGCCGTTATGAGCTGATCATGGCTGCCGGTGGCAGCGAAGTTCTTGAGTGGGAAAGTGACGCAAGCAATGGCGGACTGACGGCGCGTGACTGGCTGCGAACAAAAGCAAATAGCATTGAAGGCGGAACCAGTGAGGTCATGCTCAACGTGATATCAAAACAGATTTTGCAGTTGCCTGGCGCTTAACCCGCAAAGCGGACCAACATATATTGAAAAGGACGAAAAGCGATGCCGCTTTATTTGAATGACGACCAACAAATGCTGCAAGACAGTGCCTCCGACTTTATGAAAGGCGAGGGCGACGTCGCCCATTTTAGGGAGTTTCGGGACAAGAACTGTAAGGACGGTTTTTCCCACGATTTATGGAAGAAATTTGCCGAAATGGGCTTTACCGGAATTCTTGTTTCGGAAGAAGAAGGTGGTTTGGGACTAGGCCATGTCGAAGCCGGAACCGTGCTTGAGCAGATTGGCCGAAACCTTACACCATCGCCTTTTTTGACCACCGCGGTCGCCGGTGTTGAGGCGCTGAATGCGGGCGGCAAAGCGCTGCGAGAGAAATATTTTCCCGGCATATTGTCAGGTGACAGCGTCCTTGCCCTTGCCATTGATGAGGGAGCAAAGCATCGCCCAGATCAAATCCAAATGGCCGCGACCCGTGAGGGCAATGGCTTTAAACTGAATGGTAAAAAGCAATTTGTGGTTCAGGGTGGTTCGGCAGATACGCTGATTGTTGCCGCACGGACCAGCGGCGCAGCAGGTGATGACAAGGGACTTACTCTGTTTGCGGTTGATACCGAGACAAATGGACTGGCCAGAGAAAATGTTCGTTTGGTGGATAGCGCTGTGGCTGCCCATGTCGAGTTTGAAAACGTGATTGTCGATGCGGACGCGGTGATCGGCGAAGTGGATGACGGCGATATCGTTCTAAGGCGGATGCTTAATGCTGGCCGTGCCGGCTCTGCTGCAGAAATAATGGGCGTTGGTGCTGGAGCGATGGATATTACCGTCGACTATCTGAAAGGCCGAAAGCAGTTTGATAAGATCATTGCCACCTTTCAAGCGCTGCAACACCGTATGTCGCACCTGTATAGCGAAATGGAGATTGCCCGCGCGACTGTCCTAAAGGCGCAGCAGATGCTGGACGACGGATCCTCCAAAGCTGAACTGATGGTCTCTGTTGCCAAGGCGAAAGCGGGACGGGCCACGGCGCTTTCGGTCAAGGAAGGCGTGCAAATGCACGGCGGTGTCGGCATGACAGATGAATATGATATTGGCCTCTATATGAAGCGCGATCGTGGCCTTCAGGAATTTATGGGCGATGCGAATTACCACACCAATCTCGTTGCCGAAATGCACGGTTACTAAAAGGAATAAACAATGGATTTTAACAAGCTATTCTCTCTGGAAGGCCGTGTCGCTCTTATCACAGGTGGGCAGCGCGGTATCGGCGCGATGATTACCGAGGGCTTTCTAGCGCAAGGTGCAAAAGTCTATATCTCGGGCCGTAAAGCTGATCAGGGCGAAGCCGCCGCTGCTGAATTTGGTGACAATTGTACTTATATTCAGGGTGACATCTCGACTGTCGAGGGTTGTAAAGCGCTGGCTGCAGAGATAGCCAATCGTGAAGAGAAACTTGATATTCTGGTTAATAACGCCGGTGTAGCCTGGGGCGAAGAATATGTGTCGTTCCCGGAAAATGGCTGGGACAAGGTGATGGATACGAATGTCAAAGGCCTATTTTTCCTGACGCAAGCCTTGCATCCGCAACTGAAAGCAGCGGCAAGCTTTGAACAGCCTGCAAAGGTTATCAACATCGCGTCTATTGACGGTTTGAAAGTCAATCCCTGGGAAACCTATAGCTATCAGGCGTCCAAAGCAGCGGTGGTCCATTTGACCCGCAAGATGGCCTCCAAGCTAGTGCAGGAAGATATCATCATGACCGGTATCGCACCCGGCGCTTTCGCATCGACAATGAACAAGGCGGCGCGTGATTTTGAAGATGCCGTAGAAAAGGGCATCCCGGCAAAACGAATTGGGCGGCCATCCGACATGGCGTCCGCCGCGATATTTCTTGCCAGTTCAGCCGGTGATTATGTGGTTGGCTCTACCCTGCCGGTGGACGGCGGTGTTGTGAATGCACCCGGCGCGAATACTTCGATCGATCCGGTTTAAGCAAACTGACTTGACCTTTATCTCCATACTGTATTATGAGCACAATACAGTATGGAGATAACATGACCTATAGATTTTTTGCCGCCGCGACGGTTTTTCCGCTATTGCTATCCGCCTGTACCAATACCGCCGATGCAGATGGTGAGGGCTCGAGTATATCGATCGACCTTAGCGACAATGACACTCCTGATTCCGAGAAAGTTGAAATCGGAAATGGAGAAGAAAATGGCAAGTTTTCCATCAAGGCAGACGGTTTCGCGTTGGACGTGGACTTGCCTTCCGTCACGCTTGATAGTGACGATTTCGACATGAACAATGTGACGCTGTATCCCGGTTCGAAAGTAACTGGGTTGAATATAGAGGACAAAGATGGTGCAGGCGGCAAAGTTACCATGAGCTTCACTGCTCCGATCGGGGCGGAAAAGCTGACGGACTGGTATGAAACGAAGATGAAGGAAGACAAGTTCACTGTTGCCAGAAGCCAGACCGGCTTGTCCGGAAAAACGGAAGATGGTGATGCCTTCACTCTACAGTTGACCGAAGAATCAACCGATGAAACGTCAGGAAAGCTCAGCTTTTCCGAAAGCTAAAACAGCTTCCCATTCTTTACCAGTTTTTACCTCGAAGCATGCAACTGTTCAGTTTGCATCCCAAATGCTATGCTATAGCTATCGGGCAAATAGCAGAGGAGCGCTGAACTATGGGGAAACTTGTAAAACAAACGAAACTGAATCTTGCAATCGCAATATTGGCAACGCCGATCGCCATGGTGGCGGTCACGGCTGTGCCGGCGCACGCACAAAGCACGGGCGTTAAAAGTGCGCTTAGCGGTGCCTCGGACAGCGCATTGGACAAGCTATCCGAACCGGGCGCTTTTTATGCGGACGAAGCCGTTCGCGTGTTGTTGCCCGGCCCACTAAAAAAAGCGACCAAGATATTGCGTTTTACCAACAAAGCCGGACTGACCAAAGATATTACCAGAAGCCTCAACGATGCCGCGGGTAAAGCGGCGCTGGAGGCAAAGCCCATTTTTCGGTCGGCGATTGA
Organism: uncultured Sphingomonadaceae bacterium; assembly: GCA_938003725.1. GTDB lineage: Bacteria > Pseudomonadota > Alphaproteobacteria > Sphingomonadales > Sphingomonadaceae > Parasphingorhabdus. The sequence goes on from CALKXX010000234.1 coordinate 11,009, forward strand.
CGGGCTGACGCTGAAGGACGGAGTGGGTATTGTGACGGACGGTAATACCGGCGGAACCGACTATTTACGCCGCACATCGGGTGAAGAACTCGGTCTGAAAATCCGGCCGTTGGTCGAAAAAGCGCTTGGCGACGTAGGTGCCTATGACCAGGTTGAGAAACTGGGTTCGGTATCTTCGCTTGCGAGATTGGGCGGAATGGATCTGTCGCGTGATGGTTTGACGGACAGCGTCACCAAACAGGCGCTGGACGGTATATTTACCTATATCGGGCGTGAGGAACAGAATTTCCGGAAAAACCCGCTGGATAAGGGGCGTAAGCTACTCAAAGGCATCTTTTAGAGCAGTCAAACCGCTCCCGTCAGTTGCAAATAATGCAATAACTGAAGCTCCGTTTTCAATTGAAACTTAACTCTTTGGCGACCATTTCCTTCCTATAAGTTCAACAGGAAAAGAGATGTTTGTTTGGCGTTTTAACAAGGAGTTATTCCATGAAGACGCTTTTCAATATTGTCGCCGCCATGACCGTTAGTAGCATCATTTTGATCTCTTCGGTTCAAGTATAAGGCTTCACAAGTTTCGATCTCGGCCGCCGTATACTCCTCCCAAAATGGCGCCGGGATTGATCCACAGGTCCGGTCCTCTCCATATCCCCCTCCCGAAGCGGAGAGACCGGACCAACGGATGCCTCAATCCAGTGGCTACCTATAGTATCTAACTTGTCCACCGTTTCAGCAGTGCTTTTCCACCGCTAATTTGGCGATCTGTGGATAACTCTGCGTTTCTCATTAGGTCCGACTCGGAACCACATGGCATATCACTTTCATCGGACGGGATTTAAATCATAACCGGCGACCAGTCAGCAATGACCCGTTGGAGAGAGGTAAAGAACGAAAGATAGTCGAGACGACCAATTTGTTGTTTGCAAAAATGATAGAATGATCTTTCGATTGATGATTGGAAAACCATAGAAAAGTGAAAGCGCAAGCTGGAACGGATCAAAGGAAGAAAGATCGTCAGGTGACTGGACCAAGTTTGAAACCGAAGCTTTAGAGCGCAAGCAAAAAGGCGGCGAACTGAAAACTTGGCCCGGAAACCGGACGCCGGAAAAGCGGAAGCTGAGGCTCGCAAGAGAATCGCATCCCAAATCAGGCGCAGTGGCAGCCGGGGAATGGATTTATCCATGAACCGACTGCCATTTTTTTGCCTTTCGCATCCCGCTAAAGCGCAGATCTCCCCATCAATAGACGATCCATGTGACAGCCGTCACAATGACGAATCGAATCGAATGCTAATAAAATCGGGCGATAGCGTTTCTGCGTACAGGGGGGGCGCTATCGCTTTCCTCTTTGGACCCCGGTGGTTGAAGCGACCCGGCCACCGGGTGCCATTTCGAAATGGCTAAGCCAACACGGCTTTTAGAGATTCCTCATCGATCACCTTTATCTCGGGATATCTATGGCGAATAGATGTTGCCCGAACTGATGGACCCGGCGATCCGTTAAAAATAAACAGGGAAACCGGCGTGGCCGCATTTCGCATTTTCATCATCTTGTTTGCTTTAATGCCGTTCACCCTGTTGTGGCAAGCGTGCGTTATCCGCGGGGCTCCCTAGGCAACGATGCCGGGCACATATCGTGTGCGGCGGATACCGTTGATGCGCACCCGCTGTGCCGTTAGCTCCATATTCCGATAGCTGTGACGATAGGATACATGCACCCAGCCGCTGTCCGGAATGCCCGGTGTATAGAATTCCAGGATCAGTTGGTCATAGTTGATGTGCGCTTCCATCCAGCGACACACATCAACATTGGATATACCGGGGATTTCAAAATCCGCAGCTTCGCCTTTGCAATGTTGTGATGTACGAGATCCGCGAATGGCTCGATTTACGGCTTCGGACCGGTAGCCCGACGATATCCGCACTGGCCGCGCATAATGTACGCGCACCGGTTCCAGAACATTTTCACATAATAAGCGAATGGCCTTTGTCTCGGTGTCATTCGGCATGTTGTCGAGCATCAGGCGTGATGCGGTTTGCGAATTGGTAAATTCGCTAAGGTGAAAATGTTCGGTGAGTTGCATGACGAGCGGCTCCTTTGGTGATGAGTTAACCTGACTGAGCGACCCGGTTTGCCGGTTATGGCACATTTTATGGCCGAAATTGACGAATTTGCCAAGGTTAAACCGCTTGCACGGCGGTTGCGGCGCGCATAATATACCATCCACACGCCAGTTATGCGTGTGATGGAGTGTCTTTGTTTCATGGAAACTTTGTTTAAAAAGCTGTTTGCATTGCTGCCACTAATTTGGGGCCTAGCCTTTCTCGCGCCTCTCACCGCACAGCTATGGCAGGCGATGGAGTGGACCGTTCCATTTGGCCTGACACCCATGATGTTTGGCCTGATCATCGGCGGGTTTTGGGGGCTATATGCACAGATACGCGGCACATGGTTCTGGAAGGGCGAGGTGTCCACATGACCGGTGCAGCAACTTCCCTTGGTCCCGCCGAGATATTGTCGGGTAATATTTCGGCACTAGACGCAAAATCGATTGATGCGCTGTCGGACCATGATTTGAAGGGGTATGATCTTTCAGTCCTAAGCGACAAACAGTTGCGGCGGTTGGAACGGAACATCGCCCGCAAATTTCATGGTGAACAAGGCGGCGGTATTCCATGGACGCCCGTCATCTGGGGCATTGGCAACAGCGTCGCATTTCTAATGATGTTCTGGCTGGTATTCATGGGGCTCATTCCTCTGTGGATGGGTTTCATCGTCAATACGCTCTGTGCGTCAATTGCGCTGCTGCCCAGTCATGAGGCGCAGCATGATAATATTGCGCGACCCGGTACAAAATGGCGCTGGTTGAATGAGCTGGTCGGGCGCGTTTCCCTGATCCCGTTGGCCGGTCCGTATCGGATGTTCAAACTAACCCATCTGGGACATCACAGGTTTGTAAACGAACCAGACCGGGATCCCGATTATTCGACCAGCGCCCGCAGCGCCTGGCATTTTCTTTGGAAATCGGTTGCCAACCGACAGCCGCGCGGACCGGGCGGCGTCGCACGCTATGTCGAGATACTGGAAAAAATGGATACCAGCGAAAGTCGCCGTGCGCTGAAAGAAGCGGCGATCACGCATATGCTGTTCATCGGCATATTGATTGCCATGGCCTGGTATGGATATGCTATAGAGGCTGTCCTGCTGTGGTGGTTGCCGCGCCATCTGGGCTTTACCTATATCCGCATGGTGCTTAGCTGGATGCCGCACCACCCGGTAAAAGTCCGGGGCAGCAGCCGCTATGGCAATACCCGTGCGTTTAAAAGCTGGGCCGGCAACCTGCTGACCAGCGGGATGGAATATCACATTGTTCATCATCTCTATCCCAATATCCCAATCCATCGCACACCATCGGCCTATTGGGCGCTCAGGCCGATATTAGTGGCGCGCAAATGCGAACTGGGCAAACTGTAGCGCATTCACCGAACCGCTACATCGCCGCGACAGCCCCCGTATCCGCTTCACACATGTTCACACTGTCCCGGGGAAAATCGTTTGCCCCGGCGACCGGCTCCTCGCCCAGCCAGCGGTCCAGCCGTTCCATGTCGCAATAGAGCGATTCCTGTCCCCGGCGCAGCACATGATCGATCAGTGCGGCATCATCCGCCGCTACTGGTTCGGCCCGCCATTGTGGCAGCATCACCCCGGCAAGGTCCGCGTCCATGATTGCATAGTCCGCAGGCCTGTTCTCCGCCGCGCCCCGGTCCGCAACGGTATCGCCATCCTGATCCACAGCGGTAATCCGGTAAAAGACCGGCTCATCGCTCCGCGCCGCCCGCGCGGCCAGTTGCGCGGTGACCGCATCCCGTGCTTCGCGCTCGGCCAGCCGCGCTGCGGCCAAAGCCTGTTGCTCCGCCACAGCGGCCTCTCGCGCGGCGGTCAGTTCCGCCTCCGCCCGGGCTTCGGCGGCGGCATGGGCCAGCTCCACCGGGTCGGGCTGTTCCAGCATATCGCCAAGCGGTTCATCCGCACCAATGGCCGCGACCAGTTCATCAAAATGCGCCGCCCCGCGCCGCGCCAATGCGCTTTCCCCGCGCCGGTCCAACCGCCCCAGCAAAGCCAATAGCAACCGCCCGTCAAAGCGCGTGCGCCGCCCCACTTCCTCGCCGTGAAAAAACACTTCCTCTTCCCACCCGTGCAGCGCCTTGTCCTGCAACACATCCTCCGCCTCCTGCACCGCGAGTAGCAACGCCGCCTGCCACGCCGCGGCAAAATCGGCATCGCGCCGGCGCAGTTGATAGGCGCTCTCCCGGCTCATCGAAACAAAGCGCGCCGCATGCCTGACATTCCCGCACCGCGCCAGCGCGCTCAGAAAGCTGGCCTTTGCGGCGGGCGTCCAGTGGCGCACGGGCTTTGGGGGAGGGGAGATAGTGGTGGTGGGGGCGGAGGGTTCGGGCCGAACATCACAACCTTCCGTTCGTGCTGAGCCTGTCGAAACATCGATCTCCCCCGACCCAAAACCTGATCCCCCAAATTTTGGACTTAGAGTCCCCCGCGCATCACGTTCAGCCATTTTTATCTCCACAGCAAAACCACCTCCACTCAGGATTGAGTGGGTTAGTATGGTATTATGCGGTGGTTTTGATAACCTATTTGGTGTGGTGTAGGAAAGGAATAAGCGGGAAATGGTTGCCCTTCAGTTGGCAACTTCAAAACAGTCAGCGTAAACTTACATTGCAGAAGAATCATAATGTAACCATATAAAATTAAAGAATATAGGTATCGTGCCCAAATCACGCTTATTACCAAACTCACCCCAAACCCGTCACCTCCAACCCCGAAACCACGAACATATAGCCCAGCGCGCCGTACATCAGGGTGCGGAACCAGGGGTGGGGGATGCGCGCCTTTGCGGGGAGGCCGCGGGGGTGGACCACTTCCACCTGTTCGCCGATCACCGGGGTGGGGAAGGGCGAGTACATGGAATCGCGTACCTCGATAAAGCGGCCGCCTTCATCCGCGAAGAGCAGGATGGCGCTATACATGGTTGCGCCGTCCTCTCTCACGCGGTGGTGACGCGCGATTTTGGCGGTGGTGCGGCGGGTGTCGTTGCGGATGAACGGCACATCGCTGCGCAGCGCCAGCGCCAGTCCCGTTGCCGCCAACAGCAGGCATGCCCAGAGGAAGATCGTTTCGATGACGCCGCGCTAGCATGGAAAATTGCGGATGTTAAGGATGCCATTTTCGGTATCGTCGACTGGAGCCGGGACCCGGTAAAAATAGAGTCGCACAGCATCGCATTTGGCGGACTGGCCGCGGCCTGCGCCGGGGTGACGGTCATGGTGAGGGCGGCGCAACGCAATCGAAGCAATCCCGCTACTATTTGGCGAGCATATCCTTCAAATAGCCGCCGGTAAAACTACCCTTCACTTTCGCGACCTGTTCCGGTGTCCCCTCAGCGACGATTTTACCGCCGCGCACGCCGCCTTCGGGGCCAAGATCGAGGATATGGTCGGCGGTTTTGATGACGTCCAGATTATGTTCGATCACGATGACGCTATTGCCTTGTTCCACCAAGCGGTGAAGCACCTGCAGTAATTTGCGAACGTCTTCAAAATGAAGACCGGTGGTCGGCTCATCAAGAATATACAGCGTTTGCCCAGTCGAGCGTTTCGATAGCTCCTTCGCCAGTTTGACCCGCTGTGCCTCTCCGCCGGACAATGTCGTCGCCTGTTGCCCAACCTTCACATAACCCAGACCAACTTCATAAAGCATCGCCATTTTGTCGCGGATCGGCGGTACGGCCTTGAAAAAACTCACCGCATCCTCGACCGTCATGTCGAGTATGTCGGCAATTGACTTGCCCTTGAATTTCACTTCCAAAGTCTCGCGGTTATAGCGTTTCCCGCCGCATTCTTCACACGTCACATAGACATCGGGCAGGAAGTGCATCTCTATCTTGATCAGCCCGTCGCCGCGACATACTTCGCAGCGCCCGCCCTTGACGTTGAAACTGAACCGTCCGGGTTTATAGCCGCGCGCCGCCGCCTCTGGCAGGCCCGCAAACCAGTCGCGAATATTGGTGAACGCACCGGTATAGGTCGCGGGGTTGGAGCGCGGCGTGCGGCCAATCGGGGATTGGTCAATATCGATTACCTTGTCGCAATATTCCAGGCCAGTGACCTTGTCATGCTTGCCCGCAATAACACGCGCGCCGTTCAACGTCCGTGCCGCCGCCGCATAGAGCGTATCGATGGTGAGCGAGCTTTTGCCGGAGCCTGACAGGCCGGTGATGCAGGTAAAGGTGCCCAGCGGGATGGAGGCCGTCACATTTTGCAGGTTATTTGCGCTCGCCCCGTGCACGGTCAATTTCTTGCCCGAACCCTTGCGGCGTTTTTCCGGTACTTCAATTTGCCGGGTACCATTTAGATATTGTGCGGTGAGCGATTTCTTGTTCTTCAAGATCTGCTTCAGCGTACCGCTGGCGATGACCTCTCCGCCATGGACGCCTGCACCGGGGCCGATATCAACTACATGATCGGCGGATCGGATGGCGTCCTCATCATGCTCGACGACGATCACCGTATTGCCCAGGTCGCGCAGGCGTTTCAAGGTCGTCAACAGACGGTCATTATCTCGTTGATGCAGGCCAATGCTTGGTTCATCCAAAACGTACAAAACACCGCTCAGTCCTGAACCTATTTGGCTCGCTAGCCGGATGCGCTGACTTTCCCCTCCGGACAGGGTGCCGCTTGTTCGGTCCAGATTGAGATAGTCCAGGCCCACATTGTTCAAAAAACCCAGACGCTCTACGATTTCTTTTAGGATCGGCTCGGCAATCTGCTTCTGCGTCTTGTCTAGCTTATCCGCAAGGCCATCAAAAAATTCCAGTGCGTCGCCGACACTGCGGCGTGTTGGGATGGAAATATCTTCCCCGGCAATTTTTACCGCGAGCGCTTCGGGTTTGAGCCGGGCGCCGTGACAGACTTCGCAATAGGCTGCGGCTTGGAATTTTGAGAGTTCTTCTCGCATCCACGCGCTTTCGGTTTGGAGCATGCGGCGGTTGAGGTTGCCGACGACACCCTCAAACGGCTTCTTTACTTCGTAACTTTTGCGCCCATCCTGAAAACGGAGCGTCACCGGTATCCCCTGTGTACCATTGAGCACAACATCGCGGTGATGCTCGCTCAGTTCGTGCCAAGGCGTATCAAGCGAGAATTCAAAATGCTTCGCGATGCTGCCCAGTACCTGCATATAATAGGGGGAGGGCGGATTGGATTTTGCCCAGGGCACAACCGCGCCCTTTTTGATCGACAGCGCCGGATTGGGGACGATCAATTGCGGATCGAAATATTGCTTTTCGCCCAAACCGTCACATGCGGGACAGGCCCCCTGAGGTGCGTTGAACGAAAACAATCGGGGCGCGATTTCCTCGATCGTGAAGCCGCTGACCGGGCAGGCGAAACGCTCTGAAAACACGATCCGGTTATCAGGCAGCCCGGTGCCTTTCATCTTCTTGCCGGAAAGCTCAGCGGTCCCCGGCTCTGGTTTAAAAAGCGCGCTGGCCTCGTTGACGGCGCCCTTGCTGGTCATCGCTTCATCGACCGTCCCTTCGGCCAGATCGACAAAGGCCAATCCATCCGCCAGGCGTAGGGCCGTTTCAAAGCTATCCGCTAATCGCTGTTCCATACCTTCGCGCACCACAAGCCGGTCAACGACGACTTCAATGTCATGCTTATATTTCTTGTCGAGCTTTGGCGTTTCTTCAATATCGTAAAACTCGCCGTCGACGCGCACCCGCGTAAAGCCCGCTTTCTGCCATTCCAGCAATTCCTTACGATATTCCCCCTTACGCCCACGCACGACCGGGGCCAGCAGATAGAAGCGGGTTTTTTCCGCCAGCATCATCACCCGGTCGACCATCTGGCTGACGGTTTGTGCGGTAATTGGTTCACCCGTGGCGGGCGAATAGGGGACACCGGCCCGCGCCCATAACAGACGCATATAATCATATATCTCCGTCACGGTCGCAACCGTTGAACGCGGGTTGCGCGACGTCGTTTTCTGTTCGATGGAGATTGCCGGGGACAGCCCCTCGATATGCTCGACATCGGGTTTCTGCATCATCTCCAGAAATTGGCGCGCATAGGCGGAGAGCGATTCCACATAGCGCCGCTGCCCCTCGGCATAGATGGTGTCGAATGCCAGCGACGATTTCCCGCTGCCCGACAGGCCGGTAATCACGATCAATTTGTCGCGCGGCAGATCAATATCAACGCCTTTGAGATTATGCTCCCGGGCGCCCTTCACTTTGATGTGTGTGAGACTCATAAACGTGCTTTGCCGAAGATGCCGGACAGAGTCCAGCAGGTGATTGGGCAGGGTTAGCGGCGCACTATGTTCTGTTTTTGTTCGTGATGCAAGAGAGATGTTGGAAGAGCGTGACGGGGGTCACGGGTGGATTGATCCCATTCCCCCTAGTTTGTTGGTCATGTTAGAAATGTCGACCTGCAAAAAGATCAAATCTGGAGAACAGGATCTGGCTGAATTTTGCACTGTAGCCTCTGAGCACGGTTCGCCTTCAGTTTTGTTGTTGCTGCTGATTCTCTTGCTGCCAGGTTGTACTACGATCAACGTGCTGCCGAACGAACTTGGCGAGTTGTCGAAATTAAGCGAGAGGGTTTTTGTTGGTGCAGTGAAGGTACGCCTCCCTGCCACCAGCGGTCACATACAGGCCGTCGATGTCAAAACTCTCGGAGCTGGATGGCAATCAGGGCCATTTGTCGGCTGGAATGCATCTAATTTGGTCACCGCCGATCCCGCTGAATGCCAGTTGCTAATCGTCGTGCGATCGGGAGCTGAAGCCAAAAACGCAAAAGAAATCATTTCATCTCTAGAGGGGCAGAATCCATGCATAGTCGACTATACAAGAAAATAGGTGCTGCGGCGCTGATCGTGACGACCGCTGGTTGTATGCAAGCCACACGGCATAGCAATACAATGGTTTTTGGAACGAATACAAATGTCGGCGTAAAGGTCGGGCAGAATGTCAATCAAGTACCGGAAATTTTAATTGGATATGATCGTCAGGAAGCAGTGATCATGCCGCTTTGGGCAAACACCGAAGATGACAATGAAGGTAATGGCGGAAATCTTCTCTCTCCTTGCCAAGTCGATGATGTCGAATATGGCCAAGGCGTCCATCCGTGCGCGTTCGTGGCAAGTCGACAAGAGAGCAAGGACAGTTATGCTCAAGACAGCTATTCTGTGCTGGCCAGTTTTGGCGCTCAAATTGAAGGCAATGGGGCGGGACCAGAAGCGCAAGTCGGGCTGGCTCAATATTTTGCAACTGGGATGGCAGCCCAGATTTTGGCGTTGATGGGCGGAGCTTCACTAGTTGCTGTAGGTGATGCAGCGACAAAAGCCGCTGAAAAGGCTCCAGAAACTGCCAATGCCGCTTCAACACTTGTCGGAGAAAGTTTTGGAAAAAACTCTGGCAAATTGGACACCGGGGAGTTGGCGAACGAACTCAGTGAGTATTTTGACCCCGGTGCCCCTTTGATTGCGACGAGAGTTGGATTTCTAACCAGAGGAAATTTTGCGTCCGTCAATCTTGCAATTCCAGCTGGGCACACGCCGCAATCTTATGGATTTTTGTTGTCTAGGAGTACTGCTAATCCATCAGCTCAACGAAAATTGGCACAGCTGCTAATAAATGCTGACCCAGATATTACGGCCACAAAAAAAATTGCTGAAGTTCTTAACAAATAGGAGTTTAACAATGGCGATTATTATCATTGAAGATGTTCCAAAAGACCAAAAAGAGGAGGAATGTGCACGAGCGAGAGTTTTTGGGGCAATATCGTGTAAGGTAGTCAAGGACCATGGTGATATGGTAGATATCGAAATCGTGTTTCCGGACAAAGAAAAGCTTCAAGACCGAATCACAAGAACGGAGTAGCGTTGCTATAGTTGCTATTGTCTATCCCCCAATCGAACCCCATCCCACCTTCGTCGAAACGTGCACCAGCTAACCTCGCCCACCTGCTATCCCTAGATCAGCTGAGACAGTTCTCGTACAACGACCCGCACGATTCGGGTTTTGGTCGGGCTCAGACAGGGGGATGGTGTGATATGAAGATGCGGTCTGAATATCTGGTTTTGCGAAGAAAATTGCCTACCGCATGGGCATGCTCCAATTTTCGCAGGGCCGGTTTTGGCGGCTTACCCCTATTTGCCGTTATCATGGCGGGTCTTTTGGCATCATCCTCCGTTTCCGCGCAAACGGCGCAAACACAGCCTGTGCCAACCCCCACGCCCACACCCTCACCGCCGCCCGCCAGTGCCACGACCGATCACCGGGCCTTTGATTTCTGGATTGGCATTTGGGATGTGACGCCGGCCGGGCGTGATGTGCCTATTGGAAAAAATATCATCACGGCGGACCATGCGGGCTGTGTGATCCGAGAGGACTATGCGACCAAGGGCGGCTATACCGGTATGAGCATGAGCTTTTACGACGCGGCCCGCAAGTCATGGCATCAGACCTGGATGGGCGCAGATGGCAGCGCGCTTTATATCGAGGGCGGTCTGAACGACGCGGGCCAGATGGTATTGAGCAATGCAAACACGCCCTATTATGTCAAAGGCACGCCGATCAATCGCATTACCTGGACGCCGAACGCGGACGGCAGCGTGCGCCAGCATTGGCAAGCGTCACAGGATGGCGGGAAGACGTGGAGCGATGTGTTTAACGGGCTTTATGTAAAAAATACGGATGGAGCAAACCACCCCTAGCCGGGTCGGGTTTTCGACTTTATACGCCTGATAGTCTACTATGATTATTCGGGGGTTGCGTTGCCAATATCACTAAAGTTCGGAACTTTATTTGCGTTGTCTATGCTGGCAGGAGGCGTTGCCGAAGCGCAGGAGAGTGCGCCCGAAAAGCAAACCGGGAATGAGCCGGTCGCAGTGGATATTGATGAAATGGCCGCTGCGAAACAGCCCGGACTACCGTCCGAAGAAAAAGACGCCGAAGACAGCAAGGTCAATGTTCATGATCTGCAGATTATCAATATTCCGCTAGCGTTGGGCGACGTTGATCTGGCATAAGTCAGCGATCCGCTTTGGGCAAAAGGGTCTCGCCCCAAGGCGAACAAGATGATGAACTTCACCGTCAAGCCGATAAGTGCAGCAAAAAGCGACGCCGCTGAAATTGATGGTTTTGTCTTTGACGCGCCGTTGCTGCGCGCCTTTGAAGGGGAGGCGGACCCCTATCTCTATGGCGCTATTGCCGACCAATATCGCGGGCGACCCGTATATTGTGGCAAAGCGGTTCAAAGAGCGAAACGGCGGTTATTATGCCTGATTGATGACGATCGCGATGGCCAATTTGAGGGCTATAGCGTCGCACGCGGGCAAGGCGGGTCAAACCCGCTTAACGCGACGATCATGGGGCCGGTGTTACCCATGAAATCAGCCGCCGGATATACCGTAATGGCTGGACCCGATCTTCCGTCCTTTAAGGTGACAATGACCAATTGCGGAAAGGATTGGGACAGGCCGCATTACGCGATGAATGTCGATGATATTCCCGCGAAGAATTCGGAAATTGATATAAATGCGTTGCTCGCTGCCACGGCCGGCAGTGACAGGCAAACACGCATGCAGTTGCAGCGCCTGTTGGGTGGTCAGACACCATCTGCGCCTTGTGAGCAGGGCGACCGTCTTTATAGCGTTGCCGGAATTGACCCGGTCAGCGTCCCGAAGAGTGGCATTTTGGCGGAAGTGGACGCATTCATCTTTGCGGTCGGAAAAAAAACCAAAGAAACCAGCTTGCAACTGCGCTCGGTTCAGGTCCCTGACCGGCTCTACCGGGTCGAAGGCCGCGGGCTTGTGCCGCTGTCTGTGGGGTTGAGCTATAATCAGCGCGACTTGTTAACCGCACAGCGCTTTGACAAGCCATTTCTAATGGCCAAGGGGGGCCTTGTTTCGTCTCCCGGTATCAAAACGGTTGATGACGTGATTCTCGAGTTTGACATAGAGCATGGCTATATCGGCAAGTTGACCAGCGAAATCAGTATCCGGACGTTATTGTCCAGTCGTTCGCTGGATGCCGGGACAGTGGTTTATGGCGTACCAATGCAGACGTCTCGAACGCTTACCATTAACGGCATCCCACAAAATTTGGGCCGGCCAACCCGGCCCTCTCGGGAAATTAACACCCGTCTGGTCTGGTGCGCTCCAGTAAGAGATGAAGACGCCATCCGCGATGAGGATCGCCACCGGATAGGCACTTCTGTCAGTTATACAGATAGCTGCATCAGTGATCAGGGCGGCGTACAACATACCATATTGAAAGGCCGAACACCCAGTTTTCAGGTATCGTCGTTCGGCTATGACGCCAACACTGCGACCAATGACGGTCCCGTCCCGGTGGAGCGCAGCGAAGGCGATTTTGGAGCGCCGCTGAAAATGCGTTTCATCGTCGCCGGAATATGGAGCAATGCCATTCACCTCAAACGACAGATTTATATTGGGGATGAACTGGCTAGTGAGAAATTGGAATATCTCCGCCGTGCTCCGAATCGGGAATCCGTTCTGACGTTGGCGGGTACGACCATTAGGCTCTCCGCACCAACAGGGAGCAAGGACCAGATTCAAACGCGCGAACGCAAGTCAAAAAACTGGAATGTTGAAGAAGCCGTGACCGTTGTCGTCGAGGGAGATCTGAAAGCCGGCGATTCAGTTAGATCCCGAACCGGATTGGGCAAACGGGAGTCAGAAATACGCCCTGAGGTAAATTCCAAAGAGATATCTGTGCTTTAGAGGCGTTAATCCTGCTGCATCAAATCGCGGACAAAACCGATCAGCCCGGTTTGCCGTGCGCGGCGCAGGCGCTCGGTCGCCAATATCTGTTTCACCTTTTCAAAACAGGCGTCGAGATCGTCATTGACGAGGACATAGTCATAGCCGTCCCAGTGACTGATTTCGTCAGTGGCGCGCTGCATCCGGCTGTCGATAATCTCGGGACTGTCGGTGGCGCGGGTTTCCAACCGCTCGCGTAGCTGGCTCAGTGAGGGCGGCAATATAAAGACGCGGACGACGTCCTGGCCTGCGCGCTGGTACAATTGCTGGGTGCCCTGCCAGTCAATGTCGAACAGCACATCCTGACCCGCCTCCAGGCTTTGCTGCACGGGCGCGGCCGGCGTGGCATAGCGGTTGCCGAACACCGTTGCATATTCAAGAAACGCGTGGTCGGCAGCCATTTCTTCAAATTCGTCGCCGCTGACGAAATAATAATCCTTGCCATGTTCTTCACCGGGTCGCTGTTGTCTGGTTGTGACGGAAACCGACATTGCGATTTCATCATCTGCCTTCAAAAGCAGGCGGGCGAGTGTGGATTTACCCGCCCCGGATGGGGAGGAAAGTATGAAGAGCAAACCGCGACGCTGAAGCGTTCCGCTATTTTCTGTTGAGATGCTGTCGGCCATAGCGGCTATTGACCGACAAGGGCGCTTGCCGTCAAGGTGGTTTTGCGCGCAGCGCGCTAATGACAGGACGCTTTTTTGCCGCTATTCGAGCATAATGTTTCAAAGCCGTATCAGCACGATATTCTATGCGTTGGGAATCACCATCATGGTCGGCTGGCTGTTCTATGTCGGCAAGGACATCATCCTGCCGATTGTGACGGCGATTATATTGTTGCAGATACTCTACGCTGCGAGCGCCGCGGTCGCACGGTTGCCGGGGCTGGGGCGGACCCCACTGTGGATGCGTGCGGCACTGGCGCTGGTTGGCGTGCTTGCCCTGATCTTCGGTATGTCGCGGATGCTGGTCGCCAGCTTGCAAAATCTGATGCCCTCGTTGCCGCGCTACCAAGCCAATTTGGAAGGCCTGTTTGTCGCATGGTTCCCGGCACCTAGCGAAGAACCAGAGCCAGAGATGGCGGATATGGTGGCATCACCATCATTACTATTTGACCGCGGGGCCGAAGCCGTTTCAAAAGGAATCAGCGAGTTTGCCGGCAAATTTTTCACCGAACTGGATATTGCGGCGCTGGCCCAATCGGTGTTGTCTTCGCTTACATCCTTTGGCGGTTTTGTATTTATAACGATACTTTATGCCTCATTCATGCTGAGCGAGATCACCGGATTTACCGACAAGGTTTGCCGGGCGTTTGGATCGGACAAACGGGCCACGGATACGCTCAGCATCGTTGCTCGTATCAATCACGATATCGGTAGCTATCTGGCGACCAAAACACTGATCAATGTCATATTGGGTGTGATCTGCTGGGTCATTTTGATGGCACTGGGTGTCGAATATGCGGCGCTTTGGGCGATCATTATCGGCGTGCTCAACTATATTCCCTATATCGGGTCGATCGTTGGCGTCGCCTTTCCCGCTTTATTTTCAGTGGCGCAGTTCGGATCGCTGACTATTCCCTTGGTTGCAACCGGGTTGATGACCACGGCACAGGTAATCATCGGCAATGTTGTCGAGCCGCGTATGCTCAGCAAATCGGTGAATTTGAGCCCGATGGTGGTCTTGATAGCATTGGCAATCTGGAGCAGCTTATGGGGGATATCCGGCGCGATACTGGCGGTGCCGTTCACGACCATATTGATGATCGTACTGGCCCGCAGAGAAGGTACCAAACCGATTGCGGCGCTGCTCTCCGCCGATGGCAATGTTTAAGCGAAAGAGCGATAGGACCCGGGCTTAGGATGTTGCGAGATCAGGCGATCTGTTCAGGACCGGCGGTTTGAGTAATATCGCCGCCACAAAGGATAGTGCCAGCATCACCGTCCCGATATTGAATGCAGTGCCATAGTTGCCCTGTGCTTCGTAAATATAGCCGGCACCAGCGGGCGCCATGGCGACAAAGGGAAGCAGGATTGGCGCGAAGATAGAGTTAATTCTGGGGAAGCTCTCCTGACCAAAATAATTGCTCATCATAGCCGGGGCGACGGCGAATTTTGCGCCATAGCAAATGCCCGCGATAAAGCCGGTTATGGCCAAAACCGAATAGCTGTTCGCCAAGGAAAATAGGCCAAAGCTGAGCATGAAAGCTCCCATAATGGCCGCCACCAACCAACGCAGTTCTATCCGGTCACCCAATATCCCGGCTGGAATGCGGCCCATGCCGCTACCCAAAATGAAAATCCCCATCAGCGAGGCGGTCTGCAGTTTTGAGATACCGATGTCGGTCAGATGGAGGGCGCCGTGGGTGATGATGAAGGTGCCAATGCCCAGATAGGTAATCGCGATGATCATCATCAGATATATCGCCGGCGTTCTTGCCACTTCCTTGATTGTCCAGTTTTCGGCGCTGCGGTACGTGCGCGGTTTGTTGGCTGCGATCTCGCCTGGTGTACTTTCTGCATCGGGATCGACACCGTCGGGATGCTGCCCGATATCGCTGGGACGATTGACAAGAAATTGCACGAGCACCAGCGCGACGAGAAGGACCGCAACACTGATCATCCAGCCGGCCTGCCAATTGCCGAACCGTTCGATCGCCCCGGTCAGAACGGGTTGCGCAAAAAATCCGCCCACCGCGCTGCCGGTAACGAAAATACCCAGCACGGTCGCACGCCGAATGTTGAACCACTGGATGACCAGCGTTTGCCCGCATATCGGGCCGGTCAGGGCAAAGGATATTCCCACGATCAGGCCCCAGGCGATGGTCCATTGCCAGATTTCCGTGACCAGAAAGATAATCAGCAACAGCCCGGAAAGCATGATCATCAGGCCCGTGGTCAGGGTCATTCGGACACCCCATTTGCCAATCATCCAGGCGGTGACGGGATAAAATACCCCCAGCATGACGAACCCCAGACTGTGGGCAATTGACGCTGAACCACGGTTCCAATCCATCGATTCGACCATTGCCGGGAAAATTGCCGAATAGGCAAAATATACAAAACCGGTAGCGGCGAACTGGATCAGGAAAAGCAAAGCAGCATTGTTCCAGCCATAGAATTTCCCGCTGGTCGTGTTGAAAGCCAAGCTGTCTCTCCTGCTCCGCCTTCATGGCGATCTTTGACCAGCTTACAATAATGTCAGTGACAATCAACATTGCTATTGCGCTGCATTGATGGGGTCGTGGTTTGTCTGGCCGTGCTGGTCGAAGGTGCGTGGGAAGTAATGGAAAACAGCGCGGTCGTCATTGATCGTTACCGTGAAGCCACGATTTCCTATGGCTATGAAGGGGATAGCCTCATCAACTCCATGGCGGACATCGTCTGGGTGCTGGTCGGATTCTTCATGGCGTCGCGGCTTCCATGGAAAGCGACATTGGCGCTGGCAATCCTATTTGAGCTGATGACCGGCTATCTAATCCGTGACAATCTGACGCTCAATGTGCTGATGCTGACATTCCCGGTTGAAGCGGTGAAAGACTGGCAGGCGGCGGGAACGGGTTACCGGCTGACCGGCAAATAGTGGATTGTCAGGCCGCCGTTTTCTCTTTCGGAACCGGCTTTCCCTCAATATCAATCACCTGGTCCGTGGCCGGTACCGGATCGTCCCGTTCTTGCGCCCGGTCATACAGGGCTTTTGCGACCATCGCGCCTCCGACCAACAGCGCGCCCGGTATGGACCGGGTGGCGATGCGGGTTGCGATCAGGCCCAGGCCAAATCCGACTATGCCGTTTCCACCTCCCCGTTTGCGGGCTTCATTGCCGACAGCGGCGGTGGCCAAATTGCGTAATAGTGACATGGGTTTTAATCCTTTAATGGCACAGGTTCTATAAACATATGCGTGACATAGGGGAATGGAATTTTAATTCCCGCATCATCCAGGGCGAGAACAGCACCACTATCGCGATGACCAAACTGGGGACCACCACCACCGCACTTTCCCACATGGATTGCAGCTGTGTTATCAGCACTTCAATTGTATTCAGTGACATATTAACGGTATCGTTCACGAGGCCCTTTACGGGAAGCTAGGGGGGAAAGCGTGCGCATTTTCTGGGCCTATTGATGTTCGAACTAGATCATATCTTCCGGATTAACATAGCGGACAAACGTCTCTTCATCAACCAGACCCAATTCCAGAGCCGCCTCGCGCAGGCTGATTTCCCGCTTGTGGGCATGTTTGGCGATTTTTGACGCATTGTCATAGCCGATGACCGGAGCGAGCGCCGTGACCAGCATCAGGCTGTTTTCAACCAGGCGGTCAATCCGTCCTTCATTGGCCTGCAACCCGTCGATGCAGCGTTCAGCAAAGCCGGACATTCCAATGGACACAATTTCTATGGAACGCAGGACATTGGCACCGATCAGCGGTTTGAAAACATTCAGTTCCAGATGCCCTTGCATGCCGCCGACCGTAACCGCCTGATGATTGCCGATTATCTGTGCGGCGATCATGGTCAGCATCTCGCATTGGGTCGGGTTCACTTTGCCCGGCATGATTGAGCTGCCCGGCTCATTGGCAGGCAGGTTCAATTCACCAAGACCGGATCGCGGGCCGGAACCAAGCAGCCGAATGTCATTGGCGATCTTGGTGAGGGAAACGGCGAGGGTATTCAACGCGCCCGATAGCTCCACCATCGTGTCATGCGCTGCCAATTCCGCAAATTTATTGGGTGCAGAAACAAATTTGAATCCGGTTATTTTGGAAATTTCCTTGGCGATATGGTCGCCGAAATTCTCTGGTGCATTCAGCCCCGTACCAACCGCTGTGCCGCCCTGCGCCAATTGATGAAGGCGCGGCAGGACGGCTTCGACGCGGTCGCGCGATGCGACCAGTTGGGCGGCATATCCGGAAAACTCCTGCCCCAGGGTCAGCGGTGTCGCGTCCTGCAGATGGGTGCGGCCGATTTTTACAATGGCTTTCCAATCCTGTGCCTTTTGCGCCAGCGCATCGTGCAATTGTTCCAGCGCCGGAAACAGCTCAACCTCTAGCGCCAGTGCAGAGGCGACATGCATCGCGGTGGGAAAACTGTCGTTGGATGACTGTCCGCGATTGACGTGGTCATTTGGGTGAACAGGGTCTTTGCCGCCGCGCTTGCCGGTCAGATTCTCGTTCGCAATTCCGGCAATGACCTCGTTCACATTCA
>CALKXX010000235.1 GCA_938003725.1 uncultured Sphingomonadaceae bacterium
AATGCTCTTTCTGTTTGTCGCGCTCAGTCTATCCTGTGCATTCGTTTTCCTGCCAATGGGTGTTTCCCGGCTAACCGGATCGCACAATCCAAATCCCGAAAAATTATCGGAATATGAATGCGGCTTCCCTGCTTTCGAAGATAGTCGCAGTCAATTTGATGTGCGCTTTTACCTGGTCGCCATCCTCTTCATCATCTTTGATCTTGAGGCAGCGTTTATCTTCCCTTGGGCAGTGTCACTGGATCAAACGGGGTGGATCGGCTGGTCATCGATGATGTTCTTTCTCGTCATTCTGGCGGTAGGCTTTATTTACGAGTGGAAAATGGGAGCGTTGGATTGGGAGTAGAACCAAACAATAGCGGATCAGCGATTCTTAACGCTGATGGTACGCCGATGACCGCCGATGGTCAGGCCGTAACACCGCCCGATGAAGCCTTTTTCAAGGACTTGAATTCGGAAGTGAATGACAAGGGCTTTCTTGTCACTTCTACCGAAGAGCTTTTTCAATGGGCGCGTACCGGTTCGCTCTGGTGGATGACTTTTGGTTTGGCTTGCTGTGCTGTGGAGATGATCCACGCCAATATGCCACGCTATGACCTGGAACGGTTTGGTGCCGCTCCGCGCGCTAGCCCGCGTCAATCGGATGTGATGGTTGTGGCTGGCACGCTTTGTAATAAAATGGCTCCGGCGTTGCGTAAAGTTTATGATCAGATGTCCGATCCGAAATATGTGATCTCCATGGGTTCATGTGCCAATGGTGGTGGCTATTATCACTATAGCTATAGCGTGGTACGCGGCTGTGACCGGATTGTTCCGGTAGATATTTATGTGCCCGGCTGCCCTCCAACTGCAGAAGCTTTGCTTTACGGAATCATGCAATTGCAGCGCAAAATTCGGCGGATCGGGACGCTCGAAAGATGATGGGGTCGCTTTAAATATGGCTCATGGGGCACCGATAATTTCCAGTAACGAAGGCGTTGCTGACGCGCTTGGCAAAGCTATTGGCGCTGCGCTGCTCGATACGGTCGAGGCGTATGGCGAAATTAGCTTTACTGTTGACCGCAAAAAGCTTCCTGCGGTTCTGGAGAAATTGCGCAGTGACCATGAGTATCAACAACTCGTGGAAATTGCCGGCGTTGATTATCCAGATCGACCAGAGCGGTTTGAGGTTTGTTATCATCTGCTCAGCCTGACCAAAAATCATCGCATCCGGGTCAAGGTAACCACTGACGAAGATACGCCGATTCCAACGGTTACGCATATCTGGGAAGTGGCAGGCTGGCTCGAGCGTGAAGTTTTCGATATGTATGGTGTGCTATTTGACGGCAACACCGACCTGCGCCGCATTTTGACGGACTATGGTTTTCAGGGGCACCCCTTCCGCAAGGATTTTCCGCTGACGGGTTATCAGGAGCTACGCTATTCCGAAGAGGCGAAGCGCGTTGTCTATGAGCCGGTAAAGCTGGCCCAGGATTTCCGCAGCTTTGACTTCATGTCACCATGGGAGGGTGCGGACTATATTCTGCCGGGTGATGAAAAGGTTGAAGACGAAGACGAGCCAAAGGATGGAGGTGCCGCGAAATGAGCGACTATCTCGACGAAACGCGCGGCATCACTGATGAAGCCGATCCAACAGTTGGCGACACGGAGATTGAGAATTTCACGATCAATTTTGGCCCGCAACATCCTGCAGCCCACGGTGTGCTGCGCATGGTCATGGAGCTGGATGGCGAGATTGTCGAGCGCGTCGACCCGCATATTGGCCTGCTCCACCGCGGCACTGAAAAGCTGATTGAGCATAAGACCTATTTACAGGCATTGCCGTATTTTGATCGGCTCGATTATTGTTCGCCGCTGGCGCAGGAATATAGCTATGTGCTAGCGATTGAAAAGTTGCTCGATTTGGAAGTGCCCATACGCGGACAGTATCTCCGCGTACTCTTTGCCGAGCTAACCCGTATCTGTAATCATATGCTCAACATTGGGGCGCATGTCATGGATGTGGGGGCGATGACACCGAACCTATGGGTGTTTGAAATCCGCGAGCAGTGCATGAATTTCTTTGAGCGCGCGAGCGGTGCACGTATGCACAGCGCATGGTTCCGACCCGGTGGTGTGCATCAGGATGTGCCGCTAAAGCTGTTGACTGATATTGCGGACTGGCTGGATGAGTTCCCAACGCTGTTTAACGACGCGATGGGACTCGTTGTGGGCAACCGTATTTTCAAACAGCGCAATGTTGATATAGCGACTGTCAGCAAAGACGATGCCATTCGATGGGGCTTCTCTGGTCCGGTATTGCGCGGCAGCGGCGTTCCTTGGGATTTGCGCAAGTCACAGCCTTATGATGTTTATGACCGGATGGATTTTGAAGTTCCGGTTGGAACCAAAGGTGATTGCTATGACCGGTTCATGGTCCGCGTGGAAGAGGTTAAGCAAAGCGCACGGATCATGCGTCAGTGCCTGAATGAAATGCCAGAAGGCCCGGTTGCGAGTACGGACCGCAAAGTCGTTCCGCCCAAACGTGGCGAGATGAAGCAATCGATGGAAGCGCTAATCCATCATTTCAAACTCTATACCGAGGGTTTTCACGTTCCCGCCGGTGAAGTCTATGTCGCGACCGAGAGTCCAAAGGGCGAGTTCGGCGTCTATCTGGTTAGCGACGGCAGCAACAAACCCTATCGCTGTAAGATACGTCCGACCGCGTTT
>CALKXX010000236.1 GCA_938003725.1 uncultured Sphingomonadaceae bacterium
CTTCAAACTGCCATCCGGTTCCAGCTTTGCTCCATGCTTGTTCACGGTTACTTGGGCAAAACGATAGTCTAAGCTTTCCATCCACCAATTATTGAGTTGGAAATTCCAATAGTCACATTCGGGCGGCATAACTTCGATCAACCAAGCTTGATCCCGTTCGATCTTCCAATAGCTATGGGCATAGAACAGATCCTTTGCACCACCCGCATTTTGATAAATTTGCTGATCAAAAGGATGGAAACTGTTCGGATGCTTGGCAAACATTCGCGTCCAATCGGCGAAGGTATTGGCTACCCCTTTGACAAACTGCGCTGTGGTTGCAAGACCGCGCTCAAGCGTTTCAGATGTAAGCGCCGTCGGGCTTTCCGGGCCTCCAATCCGCTCGATATGGAACGTGCCTTCCCTCTCATTGACGCGATCTAGGGCGTTCTGCCGGACAATTATGATATTGGCATCGGGTTCCAACCTCAACCAGTTGCTCCCGTGCTCTTTGCAGCTGGCAATAATCTCCACTTCACCATTTGTGCCCCAATCAATATCTTCGTCCATCAGGGCGCCGGTGGCCTGTGCCGTTCCATCGGTGTCATATCGCATCGCATTGGCGACAATGGAAAAATATTTCAGGGTACCACGCGAGCCGGTTATCCGATAATCCTTTGATCCATCGATCTGCGCATTCAAATAGGCGCTATCAGGATTGTCTGCACCAATTTTGGCGGTCTCATGACTCAACTTATAAAAAAACGGGAAATCGGTATCAGTCGCCTCGACATATTGTTCTAACGCCAATTTTGTAAGACGCGACAGATATCGGAATCCTTCGGTACGGCTAAGCGGATCATCCGGTGCATTTTCAGCGATAATAATGTCGCCCGCAGCCTTTAGCTGGTCACAAAAGTCGCTCCACGCTTTCCCGCTGACAACCGCGTCACTCATGGAGCAACCCAATCACCACCATTAACATCCAAAGCTGCGCCGGTCACTTCACTGGCATAGTCCGACAGCAAGAAATAAACAGCCTTCGCACAATCGGCATCAGACGGGATATGACCAACCGGTATCTCGCTGGCACGCTGTTTCTTATAGGCTACGCCCTCTTCACCCATACCGGCAAAAAAACCGTCAAGTGGTACACCGTCCATCCACCCCATCAGCGCGGTATTGGCCCGGATACCTGTTCCTGCCAATTCAATCGCAAGCTGGCGGCTAAGCTGATTGAGGGCTGCCTTGCACATGGCATAGCCACCCTCTCCGGGCATCGGTTTTCGTGATGCGAGCGTAGAGATATTGACGATTGAGCCGCTGCATTGCTCTTTCATCGCAGGAATAACTGCTTGTGCCATTCGAAGCCCGCCGAGCGCGATGACATCAAATGCTTGGGCAAGCTGATCGACAGACGCAGCTTCCAGATTGGCCCAATCGGGATGATAGTAAGCGGAATGGACCAAGCCATCGATACGCCCCCATTTATCGAGCACAGCCTTGGCCAGACTTTGACATTGTCCATTGTCGGAAACATCGGTGGGAACGGCAAGCACTTCACCGCCATCTGCTGCAATCTCATCCCGCAGATTTTCGATAAACTCTACCGACCTTGCGGAGATAGCTACTTTGGCACCTTCCTTTACCGCGCCGCGGCACATCGCCTGTCCCATACCCGGGCCGGCTCCGGTTATAATGATCACTTTATCCTGCAGCATCATCCGCGTTTCTCCGTCAAATATTTCCTGTGATAGTCCCGAAAGTCGTCCGCAATGCTCTCTGACGTCAAACCGAATTGTTCTGCCGTATATTTGTGCTTGGGGCGATGTTCACGGTCATTTGAACGTATACAATCAAGCATCGTTTGCTCGTCGACAGCGGTACAATCCAAACCAATGGCTTTCATGACGTGTCGGGTTGTTCTTATGGGGTCGGAAACCGTGTCTTCATAACGCACATCAATTAGTTGATCTTCAGTCAGGATTGCGCGGTATTTTTCAAACCTGTCCAACCCTTGTTTGAAACGTTGTGTCCAATATTCACCCTGTTTAAGAGGGTCATATTTATTGGATGCACCAATGCTGAGAGACGCACACATGGAACAATAGCTCGGCAAGACTTGGGCAACATCTCTGTGCGTCATTACCAGTTTTATTCTCGGGAAAACTTTAAGAAGACCATCCATCCCGCCAAGCAAGTGGTGGGGAGTTTTGAACACCCATTTCCGCTGTTGCTCGCCGCGAATCCTGCGTTGATGCTGGATCGCTTGCATGAATTTCAACAAATCTCGATAGGCGGGTTCATGGTCCTGCTCTGCTTGCCAAAATCCGTATCCGGGTATCGGCATCATGCTGTCATAAGAGGTAGATAGAAATGTGCGATCAAGTAAAATGACTTCTTCTGCAACCGCTTCCGCCTCCATCGGATCGATGCTCTCAAAGTCTGGCCATTCGGTCAGGAGGAAGTCCACCATCTGATGCGCGGCGGCAATACGCGGTTCAGGATTATCGAGCTCTTCCCCGGGCATCGGAAACGGAAACGCAGCCTCCCACCACCATAGTGATGTCAGCGCAGCCGGGCTTGCCAACAAACGATGCATTACCGTGGAACCTGTTCGTGGCAATCCGACTATCGCGCACGCGGGTTCGATAACTTCCGCACTAGCCGATGGATGGTCCTTGAAATATTGTACCAGTTTCAGCCGATCGACCAACGCGCCCTGAATGCGCTGACCTGCGCCGGCATCCGGTGCAATCAATCCGGCATCCCTGTTTGTTTCATCAACCAACCGGTTAAGCGGCCCCAGAAACCAATCCGCACCGAAATCATTCAATCCAGATGCCTCGCGCGCTTGTTTTAAAAGATGATCGATGGATAGCGCGGCATCCTTCATGTTCCTGCTCCCGCCAACAGTGAGAGTGCCCATGACAGGTCGCTACGGTTGTCACGGCCATGCGGAGCATCAGCCCCAGCCTGTGAAACACCAGCTTCGTTCACTGGATGAACATATCCATGATCAAAAACGATCTGACGCCGCGCGAATTTCCATTCACCTTCGCGTCGTTCATAGCGATCTAGATACCTTCCATGAATGATAATCTCTTGGCGGGGGGCTTGCCGCGTCCGGTGAAAATTAGTGCTGTAATGCTCCCCCTCCGCGACGTCCCCATCAATGACAAAAAACGAATTGCTAATCGCATGGATCGTGCAGTCCAATGGCTCCAAAACGATCGGCAACCATTTCACATATTCGTCCGGCGAGCCGCAAAACATATCACCGTGATCGTCGATGGCATCATCATGATATAGAGAACGAACCAAATTGAAATCCCGTCGGTCGATCCCCCGGCAATAGCGCATCACAAGGTCGGTCAGCTCCACACGGTCAATGGCCTCTCGTTCGTTCAACCGGCAGCCGCCTTGCGTTCGGCCAGCCAGTCAAAAAAAGTGCACTTGGTCAGATTCATACCGACAATCCGCAGATACAGACGCCTGCCCCGAACAAACCAGCAACGGGCTTGCGTTTTTCAAACAGTGGATGGCTAACATAAATGCACATTACGGCAGGCCTCAAGTCCTTTTTCTAAATATAGACACCATGCTCATCGGCGACTTTTCCTCAGAGGAAGTTGAAGGCAGGAGGTTGTCCGAGCATGGTACCGACGACGTCTCCTGTTCGGTTATTGGGGTCATTGGCGACATGGGCGCGTGCTGCTTTGATATCGAGCCACGGCTGGATAATCTCACTTGAGG
>CALKXX010000237.1 GCA_938003725.1 uncultured Sphingomonadaceae bacterium
ACCCTCTCCCCTGAAGGGGAGAGGGCTTTTTTAGCATCCGCTCAATTGCATAATCCACCGTTGCCGCCATGACGTCAGCCCGCAAAACCATCCCCGCGCCACCACCGGCAGGCGTATCATCGACGGACTTGTGTTTGTCAGTCGCAAAATCGCGGGGATTGATCGTCTCCAGCGTCCACTTCCCCTGTTCCAGCGCCCTGCCCGCCAGTGACGTACCGAGCGGTCCGGGAAACATTTCCGGGTAGAGAGTCAGGATTTGGGTTTGGAAGGTCATCGCTCGCTTTGGACCCTTATCATTTCCCGTACTGCGAAGGTCATGATCGATAAAATAAGCGCCATTCCGCAGTATAATAGTACAGTTTTTAAGGGATCTTCATCACCGGCGCGATCTTTCGAAAATGCTATCAGGGCAATAGCTGGCGTCACGATGATCTGACCTCCCAACAATGCGGCCAGTAATCTGACCAAATGTCTATTCTTTCGGAAGATCGACCAGGCTATCAAAGCTGGCAGAATTGCTGAAAGGGCCAGTATCAGAACAAAGACGATGGGGCCGATCATGGCTCCACAAATTCCGCCTGCACAATTGCAGGGTCATTCCGCATATCTATCGCCTTCACCGGCACCATGAATTTCTTGCCGCTTCTACGTTCTATCTCGATTACATCGCCCGCGCCAAATTCATAGATGGCGAAGATTTTGCCCAGTTCTTCACCAGCATCGGACACGCAGCGCAGGCCAATGATGTCGATATGATAAAATTCATCTTCGTCGAGCGCGGGCAAAGCGGAACGCGGGACGGATAGTTCCGTTCCTCTCGCCGCCTCTGCGCCGTTGCGGTCGGTGATCTCGGCAAAGCGTGCAATCGCGCCCATTTTATGGGGCTTCACGGATTTTAGCGTCAGCGCGCTCGCATTAAACGTCTTGTACGGTTTGAGGCTATCAAGATCGTCACAAAACAGCTTGAGCCGGACTTCCCCAGTCACCCCATGCGCGCCGATAATGGCGGCCAGGGGGACGGGTTTGTCATTGTCGATAGTCATAGCGGTCCGTCCGCGATGAGCCTGTCAAAGTGCGACTGCGCGATCCATCCTCCTTCGACAAGTTCGGGATGAACGAAGCGCGCGGTCGCCAATTGTTTAGCCTTCAGCCTTATCTTCGGCAGGAGCTTCTTCTGCTTTGGCTTCTTCTGCTTTGGCTTCCTCAGTAGGAGCATCTTCGGCTGGTTTTTCTTCAGACTTTGCTTCTTCCGCAGGGGCTTCTTCCGCAGGAACCTCTTCAGCTTTTGTTTCCTCAGCAGGCGCAGCTTCTTCGGCAGCAGGTGTTTCTTCTGCTGGCGTTTCAGCAGCAGCTTCCTCGGCTGGTGCTTCTTCAGCAGGAGCAGCGGCGGCTTCTTTCGCAGCTTCTTCAGCGGCAGCAGCCTTCTCGGCTTTTTCTTCCAAACGCTCGGTCGCTTTCTCGCCCGGCTTCGCTTTGTTTGGATTGTTCCGCGCTTCACGCTTCAACAAACCGGCAGCATCCAGAAAACGCGCAACCCGGTCAGATGGCTTTGCACCAACGCTCAACCAATGCTTCGCACGATCAACGTCAAGAATGACGCGCTTTTCGTCATCTTTCGCAAGCAGCGGGTTGTAGCTGCCAATACGCTCAATAAATTTGCCGTCACGAGGCGCGCGGATATCGGCGATCACAATCTTGTAATAAGGGCGCTTCTTGGAACCACCGCGGGACATTCTCATTGCTACTGACATAAAATTACCTTTCTTAAACTCAATAAATTCAAATATTTGATACTATTTCTTCTTGTTCAATAAATCTTGTAAATCGGGTGGAAGACTGCCCGGAGACATATCTGGCAATCCGCCCATCGGCGCTCCGCCCGGACCACTCAGGCCGCCATTTTGACCGCCCATACCGGCACCAGCAGCTCCGCCGCCTCCACCAAACATCGACGCCAACCCTTTCAGGCCGCCCATCTTCTTGATCTTTTTCATCGCACGGGACATTTCTTTGTGCATTTTCAGTAGCTTGTTAACATCCTGCACCGTGGTACCTGAACCCTTGGCCACTCGAACCTTACGCTTCGCGTTCAGCAAACCGGGGCGGACACGTTCATCTTTCGTCATGGAGCCGATAATGGCATCCATCCGCAACAGAACCTTGTCATCCATCGCGCCGCCAGCCATCGCCGCCTTGGCCTTCTTCATACCCGGCATCATATTGGCCAGTGCACCCAACCCACCCATCTTAGTCATTTGGCGCAATTGCGAGCGTAGATCATTGAGATCAAACTGACCCTTGGCCATTTTGGCGGCCAGTGCTTCGGACTCTTCTTTGTCAACAACCTGCGCCGCTTTTTCGACCAAGCTGACAACGTCACCCATGCCGAGGATGCGGCCTGCGACACGCTCTGGGTGAAATTCTTCCAGCGCATCAATTTTTTCACCGACACCAACAAACTTAATTGGCTTTCCGGTAACAGAACGCATCGAAAGCGCCGCACCGCCGCGTGCATCCCCGTCCATCCGGGTGAGTACGACGCCGCTCAGATCGACTTGGTCAGAGAAGTTCTGCGCTACATTGACCGCGTCTTGACCCGTCAGCGAGTCGACAACCAACAAAATTTCCTGAGGTGCTGATATGTCGGCAACTGCCTTCATCTCGTCCATCAATTGCTGATCGACATGGAGGCGGCCTGCCGTATCGAGCATCAGGACATCAAAACCCTGTAGTTTCGATGCTTGCAATGCTCGCTTGGCAATCTCTACCGGCTGTTGGCCTTCAACAATCGGTAAAGTTGCGGCTTCAATCTGCTCACCGAGAACCGCCAACTGCTCCTGTGCCGCTGGGCGATTAACGTCCAGCGAGGCCATCATGACCTTCTTATTATCTTTTTCCTTCAGCCGTTTAGCAATTTTTGCGGTCGTTGTAGTCTTACCAGACCCTTGCAAACCAACCATCATGATGATCGCGGGCGGTGCGACCGCCAAATCAAGCTCGCTTACTTCCGAGCCAAGCATTTCAGTCAGTCCGTCATTGACGATCTTGACAACTTGTTGACCCGGCGTAACAGACTTAAGCACGGACTGTCCGACCGCTTGCTCGGTTACCTTCTCGACAAATTCCTTCACTACCGGAAGGGCGACATCGGCCTCAAGAAGCGCGATCCGCACTTCCCGCATCGCCGCGCGGACATCTTCTTCCTTTAGCGCACCACGGCCACGCAGCTTGTCAAAGACGCCGCCTAGACGATCGCTCAACTTGTCAAACATGTTCGTCCTTTCCGCAATGAAATCACAAAATTCTAACCAACGCAAAAAACGCCGGTGGGCGAAACCTCGCTAACCGACGTGTGAGTTATTCAAACTCGAAATTGACTGTTCGACACCAAAAAGCGCCGCTGGTCGAAGCGGTCTTTAGGGCATCATCCTTGGCCTAGCAACCCTCGAATTGGAAAAGATGAACCAACGTTAACCAGAAATTGAGGATTTTCCTGCCAATAGACACGCTGAAAAAAGTGGGAAAACTAGTCATGGGGCAAGAAATGTCCGAAGTTAAGCAGGGCAAAGCCAAAAATAGACACGCCATATCTGCGCGGCGAGACGTCGTAACTGGTGTTATTGTTATAGTTGCAATCCTTATGTTCGTTGGAACCGGAGGAACCGTTCTCACCGAGGCGATTGCTTCTCTTTCCGGATATGGCGGCGGCAGTGATAACATGCTGGTCTCCGCGTTTCTGCTGAACATAGCTCTGATATTATTTGGCTGGCGGCGTTATCGTGACCTTTCTAATGAAGTTACCGAACGTGCAGCAGCCGAAGAGCGCGCGCACAGCTTGGCGGCGACAGACCCGCTCACTGGTTTTCTCAATCGCCGGACCTTGACGGAAAAAACGTCTGACATGATTGCCGCAGCGCAAAAGAAAAAGAAAAGTATCGCATTTTTAATGCTGGATCTCGATAATTTCAAAAACGTCAACGACGTACATGGTCACAGCGCCGGTGATGTCGTGTTGAAAGAAGTTGCTGCGCGGATATCAAAAGTTATTCCGCCGAACAATCTGCTGGCGCGCCTTGGCGGTGACGAATTTGCTTGCGCCTTTATTTTCGATCCCGACCAGCCTGAAATGGTGGATAGGATCGCAGATGACCTGATCGACAATATCGCCTCACCTATTGTCGAGAATGGCAATCATTTGGTTGTTACAACGTCAATCGGCATGTCACGTTTTGACTTTGAGCAAGAAAGTGTGGACGTTTTGATGCGCCGCGCAGATATCGCGATGTATAGTGCCAAGAAACAAGGTCGCAATCGCTTCTGCTGGTTCGACACTTCGATGGAACAGGAATTGCAGACGCGCAACTCAATTGAATCGGGTATGCGCACCGGTATTCCAAAGGGCGAATTTGTTCCCTACTATGAACAGCAAATCGATCTTGCCACTGGTAAATTAACCGGTTTTGAAATGCTCGCACGCTGGGATTCCCCCACGCAGGGCTTGGTATCACCGGAAATATTCATTCCGATCGCGGAAGAAACCGGCATGATTGGTGATCTTTCGCTCAACATATTGCGACAGGCATTTGATGATGCAAAAAATTGGGACCCAAGCCTGACTATTTCGGTGAATATCTCACCTGTTCAGTTACTTGACCCTTGGCTTGCTCAGAAAATTGTCAAACTACTTGTTGAAACCGGTTTTCCGCCCAATCGGCTGGAAATTGAAATTACCGAAAGCTCGTTGTTTGAAAATCTGAGCCTGGCTCAATCCATTGTAGGTAGTTTGAAGAACCAAGGTATTCGGATATCTCTTGATGATTTCGGAACCGGCTATAGTTCGCTGGCTCACTTACGCGCCCTGCCCTTTGATCGCATTAAAATTGATCGTAGCTTTGTTTCTTCCATTCTGGAAAATTCCGAAAGCGCAGCAATTGTTAAGGCGATTACCGGCCTTGGTGAAAGCCTTGGGATGCCAATTACCGCCGAGGGTATCGAAGACAAAGCTATCGAAACAGAATTGCGCAATATTGGCTGTGCCAAAGGCCAGGGCTGGTATTATGGACGCCCTCTATCGATGGAGCAAACCCGTAAAATCCTTGCTGAACGTAACTTACTACCCTCTCAGCGTGTCGAGGAAGAAGCATCGGCGACAGTGGATCTAGAAGAAGTCATAGAACCGATAGCTGAAACAGATCGCAAAGTTGGTTGAACAACAAAGCTAACGATTTCTGAAAGGCTGGACTTGAAGAGCCCGCATCCCTAAATCGCGGTTGATGACCGTAGGGCAATTTCACAAAATGCATGGCTTGGGCAATGACTTTGTTATTGTCGACGCGCGCGCCAATGACCTGTCCATGACCAAATCAAAAGCAGCGGCCATCGCGAATCGGGAAACTGGTATTGGCTGCGACCAGTTGATTATTTTGCGGCCATCGGAAAAAGCCGACCTGAAGATGCAAATATTTAACCGGGATGGCAGCGAGGTCGAGGCCTGCGGTAACGCGACACGATGCGTCGCAAAGCTGGTTGGGGACAAAACTCTGATCGAAACCGATGGCGGCCTGATTAGCGGTGAAGAGCAAAAGAACGGCGCCATCGTAGATATGGGCAGTCCCCGCCTTGAATGGCAGGATATCCCCCTCGCCTATGCCATGGATACGCTCAAAATGCCCATCGGTTGGGAAAATCTAAAGGACCCCGCGGCGGTTAACGTTGGCAATCCTCATGTGATATTCTTCGTAGAAGACAGCGATGGTATCGAACTGGACCGGCTCGGCGCTATGATCGAAGTCGACCCGCTGTTTCCTGACAAGGTCAACGTGAATGTCGCCCATATTGCCGGTGAAGATATTTATCTGCGGGTTTGGGAGCGCGGCGTGGGATTGACCAATGCTTGCGGGACAGGCGCTTGTGCAACAGCCGTTGCTGCGATGCGGCGAAATTTGGTCCACAGTCCGGTCAATGTGTATCTTCCGGGCGGTAGATTGAAAATTGGTTGGCAAGAAGGCGAAACCATCAAAATGCAGGGCCCTACCTCTTACGTATTCCACGGTGAGGTGGACTGGAGCCAGTTCGGATGACCGCCCAAGATGAAATAGAGCCAAAGTTGATTAGTATGGGATGCCGCCTCAATATTGCAGAGAGCGAGGCAATCCGGCAGAACCTGATACAATCTGGTGCAAATACCGATAATTTGATCGTGGTAAATAGCTGTGCAGTCACCAATGAAGCGGTGCGCCAAACCAGGCAAGCCATCCGAAAAGCAAAGCGGGACCATCCGGATAAAAACGTGGTTGTGACGGGTTGCGCGGCTCAGGTCGACCCTGACATGTTTGAAGCGATGCCGGAAACAGCCGGTGTCGTTGGTAATTTTGACAAATATGACGTCGCCAATTTTAAATTCGGCGTGGATACCAATCTGCCCGACATTCGCGTTTCGGATATTATGCAGGTTCGGGAAACCGCCCCGCATATGGTCAGCGCCTTTACCGAACGGTCTCGCGCCTTTGTTGAAGTGCAAAATGGCTGCGATCATCGGTGTACTTTCTGTATCATTCCCTATGGCCGTGGAAACAGCCGGTCCGTTCCCGCCGGTCAGGTGGTGGATCAAGTGAAGGCGTTGGTCGATAAAGGTTTTCAGGAAGTCGTTCTGACCGGTGTAGATGTCACGAGCTATGGCCCTGACCTGCCCGGTAACCCTAGCTTTGGTCAATTGATCAGTCGTGTTTTGGAAAATGTACCCGGTCTTGCGCGGCTGCGCCTTTCGTCGCTTGACGGTATTGAAGTCGATGATCGGCTCTTTGATCTGCTTACTGGCGACAAACGGATCATGCCCCATGTCCACCTGTCGCTTCAATCCGGAGATGATATGATCTTAAAACGGATGAAACGGCGCCATTCCCGGCAGCAAGCGATTGAACTCGTCGCTCGTTTGAAATCCGTGCGGCCTGAAATTGTGATCGGAGCTGATATCATCGCTGGTTTTCCGACCGAGACAGATGATATGTTTGCAAACAGCATCGCGATTCTGGATCAATGCGATGTCATTCATGGGCATATTTTTCCCTATTCGCCGAAAAAGGGCACGCCAGCTGCAAATATGCCGCAAGTTGATGGCCGCAAAATCAAGCAGCGCGCAAAATTGTTGCGCACAAAAGTCGCAGAACGCGCAGAAAAATGGAAAAAGAGCCTGGTGGGTACCAGACAAAATGTTCTGGTAGAAGCCTCCGGTATCAGGGGATATGCGGAAAATTTTGCGCAAGTAAAGCTGGATAAACTTGCGCCCGAAGGTAAGATAGCGGGCGTCGAAATCTCCGGGATGGTCGGCGGAAACCTGATGGGAACTGCAGTATAATGAACGACAAGCCCGGCTGGAAAGACCGCCTGTTTGGCGGCTTTAGCAAAACATCATCACGATTGTCTGAAAATCTGACGGGCCTTGTCACTAAGGCCAAGCTGGACGATGCGACGCTCGACGATATTGAGGACGCCCTGATCATGTCCGATTTGGGCCCCGCAACGGCGGCCTCTATTCGAGAAAAGCTGGCAAATGAGCGCTTTGAAAAGGGTTTGAGCGAAGAAGCGGTTCGTGAGATTATAAAGAGCGAGATTGCCAATATTCTTGATCCGGTTGCCTCGGCCTTGGAAATAGACGCATTCCCCCGCCCTCAAGTCATTCTGGTCATTGGCGTCAACGGATCTGGTAAAACGACAACCATCGCAAAACTGGCACATTTATTCCTGGAACAGGATTATGGTGTCATGCTGGCCGCCGGCGACACATTTCGTGCAGCAGCAATTGGGCAACTAAAGGTCTGGGCCGAGCGACTTGGTGTGCCAATCATAAGCGGCCCTGAGGGTGGCGACAGCGCCAGCATTGTGTATGAAGGTGTTAAGCAGGCGACGGCGACCGGCATTGACGTGTTAATCGTCGATACAGCCGGACGCCTGCAAAACCGAACGGAATTGATGGACGAACTGGATAAAATCCGCCGTGTCTTGGGCCGGCTTAATCCGGCAGCCCCGCATGATGTGGTGCTAGTATTGGATGCGACCACCGGCCAAAATGCCCTGTCCCAGATAGAGGTGTTTAAGGAAGTCGCAAAGGTTACCGGTTTAATCATGACCAAACTCGACGGAACGGCACGCGGCGGTGTGCTGGTCGCAGCTGCTAAACAATTTGATATGCCGATACATGCCATTGGCGTTGGAGAAACGATGGAAGACTTAAAGCCTTTTGACCCGGAAGAAGTCGCTGCCGCCATAGCCGGAATCCCAGAATGACTGAAGAATCCAATATAACCGACTCAAAACCAGAGAATAAAGGCCTGGGTTTCGCCTTGGACTTTGGACCGTTACTTGTCTTTTTTCTCACCTACAAGTTCGCTGCACCGGGCGACA
Organism: uncultured Sphingomonadaceae bacterium; assembly: GCA_938003725.1. Taxonomy (GTDB): domain Bacteria; phylum Pseudomonadota; class Alphaproteobacteria; order Sphingomonadales; family Sphingomonadaceae; genus Parasphingorhabdus. The sequence goes on from CALKXX010000237.1 coordinate 8,401, forward strand.
ATCCAATTACGTCAGCCATTTATGGTACCGCAGCGTTCATGGTAGCCATCATAATTGCTGTCATTATTTCGAAATGGAAAATGGGCAAGGTTTCACCCATGCTTTGGATGTCGGCCATATTGATTATCGGTTTCGGCGCTCTCACCATATATTTCAATGATCCGCGTTTCATTCAGCACAAGCCCACAATCATCTATTCGGGTTTTGCGGTCATTTTACTCGGCGGATTGATGCGCGGAAAAGCGATGCTCAAATATCTGTTACAAGCCGCATTTGAAGGGCTCACTGACGAAGGCTGGATAAAGTTATCACGTAATTGGGCGCTATTTTTCATTGCTATGGCCGCAGCCAATGAAATCATGGTCGCTACGCTCAGCTTTGATCTGTGGTTGACGATAAAGGTTTGGGGAATGACCATCGTATCATTCATTTTTGCGCTATCCAATATTCCCATGCTGATGCGCCACGGTTTTGCCATCGAAGAACCGGCGGAATAAGGTCCAACCCAATAAAAAACCGCGCCCGTTTTACGGGACACGGTTTTTGTAGATATTTTCGCTGATTAGCCTTGATCGGCGCGGCTTACGCCCTCCCCATCAAGATTTTGTGCGACAAAGTCCCAATCAATCGCGTTGTCCAGCAAAGCCGCGACATAGTCGGGGCGCGCATTTTGATAGTCGAGATAATAGGCATGTTCCCAAACATCGATGGTCAAAAGCGGCTTCATTCCGTGCGCAACTGGGGAATCGGCGTCATGCAGCGACGTGATCTCTAGCTTGTCACCATTCAGAACCAACCAAGCCCATCCGCTGGCAAAATGGCCTGTCGCTTCTTCTTTGAACTTCGCTTTGAAATCATCAACCGAACCAAAGTCAGCTTCGATGCGGCTTTTCAATTCCGCTGGAATTTCTTTCTTCTCCGGGCTTAGGCACAACCAGTAAAAGCTGTGGTTCCACACTTGTGCAGAGTTGTTGAACAACCCTCCTGTGGATGATTTGATAATGTCTGACAGTTTTTTTCCGGCATTATCGGTGCCTTCAATGGCATCATTTGTTTTCGTCACATAAGCATTGTGATGTTTGCCGTGATGAAAATTGAAGGTTTCTTCGGAAATCAGATCACCGAAAGCAGTCTTGTCATAAGGTAAAGACGGAAGCGCAAAGGCCATTTGGTTTTTCTCCATTAATTGTTGTTCGATCTGACGGCATATATGACTGACATTGGATGCAATTGCACCTGTCAATTTTCTCGTATTCATTTTGGCTGGTTGTTAACCGCCGTTGAGCGCTTAGCCCAACAAGTCATGACGCTTGAGCGAGTGACGCAACTGGTCATAGGTCAAATTCAACGCTTTTGCTGTTTGCCTCTGATTATAGCGGGATTTGGCCAAGGCGGCCTCCAATATGCGTTTCTCAAACGCTTCTACGGCCTCTTTCATATCGTCTATCGCAACAAAATCATGCATTGGTTCAACCGATTTCTCAGGGCTTCGCGCTTCAGACTCACTGGAAGAACTGGAATCACTATCGGCATCAATCTTTGCCGGCTTCTCCTTGGGCTTCCATGGCGAGGCAAAGGGATCGAACACCACATGGTCGACCGCGCGGTCGGCATCGCCCCATTGATAGACGGCACGCTCAATCACGTTGCGCAGCTCACGTACGTTACCCGGCCATTCATGGCGATCCAACGCCTCCCGGGCCAATTGCCCCATTCCTGGCCAGGCCGGCCACTCCAACTCGGCGGCCATCCTGCGGCCAAAATAGTCGGCTAGGACGCCAATGTCCCCTTCGCGAACCCGTAGCGGAGGCAATGTCACCACTTCAAAGGACAAACGATCCAGTAAATCGGCCCGGAAGCTGCCATCTTCCGCCATTTGTGGCAGATCGGCATTTGTCGCCGCAACAATGCGCACATCAACTCGTGTAGGGCGCGATGAGCCGATACGGGTAATCTCTCCATATTCTACCGCGCGCAGCAAGCGTTCCTGCGCGCCAGATGACAAAGTCCCCAACTCATCCAGAAATAACGTGCCACCGTCTGCTTCTTCAAACCGCCCTGCTCGTGCCTTTGTTGCACCGGTGAAAGCGCCGGCCTCATGCCCGAACAATTCTGCTTCGATCAGTGTTTCGGGCATGGCCGCACAGTTGAGTGTAATCAGCGGCCCGTCCCAGCGCATACTCAACCGGTGAAGCCGTTCGGCGATCAGTTCCTTGCCAGTGCCTCGCTCGCCCACTACAAGAACCGGGCGATCAAGCGGCGCAGCGCGGCTGGCCTTTTCAACGGCATCCAAAAAGGCGCCGGACTCTCCGATAAACTGACTCTCGCGTTCCATGACCAATACTTAGCGCAAAATCCCACTAAATAGCAATTAATACTATCTTCATTTTGTGATTTCTTTTTTATTCCATTATTTATCAATAATTTATAAAATTGGCACGCCTCCTGCAAAGTTAGTTACGAACCCGCAAGGGACCACGAACAAACTGGAGGACGACATGCCAACATTTTCCAAACTCAGCAAAACCGATGTTTCCGCGCTGGTTTCCGTTATGCTTTTCGGCATGACGATTTTGATCAGCGCCGTTGGCCCTGCCGAAGCACAAGGCCCCGTCGTCACCAGTGATGGTATTTATTCCCCAACTGTCAGCTACAAAGCATGACAGGCGATATGGCCGGGACCTCCTCCTTCCCCCTAGTGCCAATCGGTTCTAATACCGATGGCAAAGAGGAATCGTCCCGGCCACCTTTCGAAGTGCTGGACGATGAGGTAGAAACATCAGAAGATAGATTGAAAACTGCGCGCAAACCAAAAATTCAATATCGGAGTAATTATATGGGTATATTTTCAAGAACGAGGGACATCATTGCTGCCAATGTGACCGACATGCTGGACAAGGCGGAAGACCCGTCAAAAATGATCCGCATGATCATATTGGAAATGGAAGAAACCTTGGTCGAAGTTCGCGCTTCCGCCGCCCGCACTATCGCCGATCAAAAAGAGATGCGCCGGCATATTACCAAGCTAGATGCGCTGACCGATGACTGGAATGAAAAAGCGCAATTGGCATTGTCCAAAGAACGTGAAGATCTGGCCAAGGCCGCATTGGTAGAGAAACGCAAAGCTTCCGATATGGCCGAGCAGCTCACCGTGGAAATTCAGGTTCTGGACGACGCATTGCGCGCCTCCGAAGAGGATATCGCCAAATTGCAAAAGAAACTGCAGGAAGCACGATCCCGTCAGAGCAGCTTGGTCAACCGCCTGGAAAGCGCCGAAAATCGCGTAAAACTTCGCGAAATGTATAATGGTGACAAGGTACAGGATGCGTTTTCTCGCTTCGAATATCTCGAACGGCAGGTGGACTTTGCCGAGGGCCGCGCAGACTCGCTGTCCATGGGCAACGAACCACAGACACTTGAAAATCAGATCGCCGCGCTGGAATCCAGCGACAAGGTGGATGAAGAGTTAGAGGCCATGAAAGCCGCCATGAAGAAGCCAGATCAGAAAGGTGACGAATAATGCAGGAAGAACTGATCATCATTCCCATAGTGATGGGTACATTATTCATCGGGCTACCCTGGCTCATATTTCACTATGTAACGAAATGGAAAACAGCTGCGACAATCACGAGCGAAGACGAAGATTTGCTGGATGAGTTGCACCGAATGGCGCGTCGCCTGGACGAGCGGATGGATACTATCGAGCGGCTGGTTACTCTTGATAACCCGGATTGGAAACCATCACAGCTTCGTGATCTGAGCAGCGAACCTATGCAATCGTTAGAAAATGTCGAAAACCGTTTGAAAGAAAGGCGCTAAAAATGACCTCCAATCGTACAAAATTCTATTTGGATAAACAGCGCGCGAAATGGAGTGGTGTTTGCGCCGGGATTGCTGACTACACGGGAATTAACGTTGGATGGGTGCGCTTTGCGGCCATTGTTGCCACCGTGACTTTTGCCTTTCCATGGACATTGCTGGCCTATTGGATCGCTGCGAAATCCTTCGATGCGAAACCAATAGAACTCTACAATCGCGATCCAGAGGAATTGAAATTCTGGCAGGGTGTGCGTCAGTCACCAAGCCGCACGACCCGCGACGTTAAGTCACGTTTCCGCGAGATTGATCGCCGGCTGGCCGACATGGAATTATATTACACGAGCAAGAACACCGCGCTCTCAAACGAAATCGAAAGCCTGCGCTAGACAACAGGTTCAAGGAGGAGAAATATCATGGATTGGGGAAGCCCGGAATTTGTGATCGCCATTATTGCAATCAGCACAGCTGGCTGGATCATCAACACCTGGATCAGGGCCAAACATGGCTATGAACTGGAAGATGAATGGGGCGGAAAGTCGAAGAAAAACGACCCCAATGAGCAGCGAAAGATTGAACTGCTATCCAATGAAAATGAACAATTGGTCGGCAAGATTGATCGGCTGCAGGAACGGCTAGCAGTACTGGAGCGGATCGCCACTGACCCCGCCAAACGCACCGCCGATGAAATTGAAGCGCTAAGGGAGAAAAGCTAGTGGATCCGGACAAGATTGCATTGTTCACAACGCTGGCGCCGATGATAGCGGTCGGCTGTGTCGCGGTCACCATCGGATGGGTAGCGACAACATGGATGCGGATAAAAAATGGATACCCCCTCGAAAACCAATGGGGAAAGTCTGTCTATCCGAAAACGGATCAGGAAGCTGTCGAGCGGGTCAAGTTACTAACCAACGAAAACGCCGAACTGCGCGCAGAAATCGGTTCGATGAAAGACCGCCTTGCCAATGTGGAGCGGATCGTCACGGATGATAGCCACAAGCTGACACAGGAAATCGAACAATTGCGCGATAAACGCACAAACTAATTTTACGATCAGGGAGAGAAGAAGATGGGACCGAATGAAATCATTGTATTTTTCCTTATCGTTGTTGGCCTGCCGGTGACGTTGGGCGTGGGCAGTCAAATTTACAAAGAACGTCTGAAATTCAAAACGAAACAATTGGACGCAATTAGCCATGAGACCGCAGAAAAAGCCGCACAATATGCGGCCCATACAGAAAAACTGGAACAGCGAGTTCGCGTGCTGGAGCGCATTGTGACCGACAAGGGAATGGATATTTCCCAACAGATTGAAGATTTGCGCGATACAACAGAAACAAAGGAATTGAACTGATGGAAAGCATACTCCCTCTACTAATACCATTTGGAGCGTTTGCTGTTGCCGGCTTTGCAATCTGGACGAGCCATCAACGCAAAATGATCGAGATGAAGGGTAAAATGCCAACTACCCATGACGCCGATTCCGAAAGAATGCGCGAAGAAATGAAATATCTGAAGGACCGGGTGGCCGTATTGGAAAAGATTGCCACCGACAACCGCGGTGCAATCGAACTCGAAAGCGAGATTGAAAAACTAAGAGATCGCTGAACATTTGACTTGGAGAGGATAGTTTAATGGGACCTTTTGAAATGGTTGTAGCCATCGTGATCGTAGTCACAATCGGCAAGATTTACAGCAACCGGCAAAAAGAGAGACAAGGTTATGTCGAAGATGAACATGGAAATCCGATGATGCTTCGTGACCCTGATGCAGACAAGCTGCGCGAAGAAGTTACATATCTGAAAGAACGGGTCGCCGTTCTGGAAAAAATCGCCACCGATGATCGCGGCGCTCGCGAATTGGAAAATGAAATAGAGAAGTTACGGGACCGGTAATACGGACCGATTGAACGAAGGATAGGAAAATGCAAGACCCTGCTTTTTATCTGATGACCGCCGCTTTTTCGCTAATTGGCCTGACAGTAATGTCTCTGGTCGCTTTACGCGGATGGCGAGATTGGATCGCCCTGAAGTCTCGTGAGCTGGACGCTCATCAAGCCGATCATCCGCCTAGCGCGACATCCCGTATTGAGGTCGCGGACCTGAAGGAACGTATCCGCAAGCTGGAGTCCATCGCAGCAGGTGTGGAGCTTTAGTTGACTCCGTTTATGTACGGAAAATTTGAATGGTGACGACCCGGCCTTACCCTGCTAACCGCCCTCCCCATGAGCAAATTAGACGATCTGATCGAAGAGTATGAATTTCTGGAGGCTGATGACCGCTACCGGCTGTTAATCGACCTCGGCAAAGAACTGGACGAAATGCCAGATGCCCTAAAAACGGATGCGACACTGGTCCGCGGTTGTTCTGCGTCGGTTTGGGTTTATCCCACCCGGCTGGACGATGGGCGGCTTCACTTTCTGGCCGATAGCAATGCCGCGATTACCAAAGGGATTATCGCGCTGGTGCTGGAAACTGTACAGGATCAATCGGCACA
>CALKXX010000238.1 GCA_938003725.1 uncultured Sphingomonadaceae bacterium
TACCAATCTTGATTCCGCTCAAGCGTTCAGACAGTGCCGCTTGCACTTCATCGATCAATTGTACCGGAACCAATGCACGGCGTATGGCGGTACATTTTTGTCCAGCCTTTGACGTCATTTCCTTGGCCACTTCTTTGACAAACAGGTCAAACTCTGGCGATTCCCGGGTTATATCCGGCCCCAATATTGAAGCATTCAAACTATCGCGTTCGGCCGTGAAACGCACGGATTCTTGTGCAACAAGAGGATGCCGCTGAAGGGTGATGGCTGTCTGTGCGCTACCGGTAAATGCTATCGAATCCTGACCTGTCATATGGTCAAGCAAATCGCCCGTCGAACCCGAAATAAGTTGCACCGCGCCAATTGGCAATATTCCGGCATCCACAATGATACGGAATGCCGCTTCGGCCAGATAGCAGGTTGAAGTTGCGGGCTTCACAATCACCGGCACACCAGCCAGCAAGCAAGTCGCCATTTTTTCGAGCATCCCCCAGATCGGGAAGTTGAAGGCATCGATATGGACCGCAACGCCTTGCATCGGCGTGTATACGTGTTGCCCAACAAACGTGCCGCCTTTGCTGAGGCCTTCCATCGCGCCATCGATCAGAATATGATCATTGGGCAATTCCCGTCGGCCTTTTGATGCGTAGGCAAATAACGTACCGGCACCGCCCTCGATATCTATCCAGCTATCCGCTTTGGTCGCGCCGCTATTGTAGGATAACTCATACAGAGAATCCTTTTTCTCCATAATCGCGAGCGCCAGTGCTTTGAGCATCTTCGCACGCTCGTGAAAGGTAAGCTTGCGCAAAGCCGGGCCGCCGTGCGATCTAGCAAAACCTGCCATCGCCGAAAAATCAAGACCATCGCTTCCTGATTCCGCGATAACTTCACCGGTTACCGCCGAAGCAACTGGCCGCATGTTACCATTACCGGAAACCCACTTATTCTCCGCAAAATTCTTTACTATTTGAACCATCTATTCCTGCTTCCCTGACGCAATCATCAGTTGTTTAATTTCCTGAAAATATCGGTTTGCGTTTGTTGGAAAACGCATCAACACCTTCTGCGTAATCAGTTGTTTTTCCGAGCATCCGCATGGCATCCCGCTCGGCATCCAATTCGGCGTCCAAACTGTTTAGCACTGCAGCTCTGATACGTTTTTTGGTCTCAGCTAGTCCCTTGGTCGGACCGTTTGCCAAACGTTCGGCCAGTGTCTCGGTCTCTGCCTGCAAATTGTCATCGTCGACAGATTTCCAGATCATGCCCCACTCCGCCGCTCGATCCGCCAAAACTGGTTCACCGGTCAACGCAAGACCCATGGCCCGCTGCATTCCGATTAAACGAGGCAGTATCCATGTACCGCCCGAATCTGGGATCAAGCCAATGGCCGCAAAAGATTGGATGAACTTGGCAGACTTAGCCGCAATGACCAGATCGCAGGCTAACGCTATATTGGCGCCTGCTCCGGCAGCAACACCGTTTACGGCTGCGATAACCGGCATTGGCAACGATGCCAATTTGCGGATCAGCGGGTTATAGTAGGTTTCAACAGAATGCCCGAGATCGACCGCATCATCGCTCGGCGCAACCGCCCGGTCATTCAAATCCTGCCCAGCACAAAAACCCCGCCCGGCGCCGGTGATAAGGAGACACCTTGTGCCATCATTCTCAACGCGGCTTAACGCATCGGCGACCTCTTCATGCATTTGGACGGTAAAGCTGTTGAGCCGATCGGGCCGGTTGAGCGTCAGCTTGGCTGCGTGGCCTAGGCGCTCAAATAGGATCGTTTCGTATTCCGAATTCGCCATTTCACCCTCTCTTCTTGGTTGATGATTCTCGCTTTTGCGAATCTGCAACTGACATATCTATATAAATAGACTGACTGGTCAGTCAATTATTGATTTGGAACTAATGTTGATCTATGCGCTGCTGAATTGGCAACCAATCAAACAGAATGAGGATAGTTCATGACAAAGCCTGCCTATATTTGCGATGCGACCCGGACGCCTATCGGCCGTTTTGGCGGTTCGCTTTCGTCAATTCGCGCGGATGATCTGGGTGCTATTCCGATCAGAACGTTGATCGAGCGAAATCCGGATGTCGATTGGGCGAGCCTTGATGATGTCATCTACGGCTGCGCTAATCAGGCTGGTGAAGACAACCGCAATGTTGCCCGTATGTCTGGGTTACTGGCAGGGTTACCGCCAGAAACAGCGGGAGTAACGCTAAATCGGCTATGCGGATCGGGGCTCGACGCAGTTGCCATGGCTTCCCGAACAATAGCAATGGGCGAAGCCGAAATAATCATCGCTGGCGGCGTTGAGAGCATGAGCCGAGCGCCGTTTGTGATGCCAAAAGCGAGCACTGCGTTCTCTCGCAATGCGGAGATTTACGATACAACCATCGGATGGCGTTTTGTAAATCGGCAAATAGAAGCAGAATATGGAATAGAATCCATGCCGGAAACCGCTGAGAACGTTGCCGAGCAATATCGCGTTTCGCGAGAGGATCAGGATATATTTGCAGCAGAAAGCCAAAGACGTGCAGCAGCAGCGATGAATAGCGGCAGATTCGCCAGTGAGATAACAGCCGTAACCATCGCCCGGCGAAAGGGCGAAGAGATCATCATCGATACCGATGAGCACCCCCGCGCCGTTACCGTCGAAAAACTATCCAAGCTACACTCTATTGTGAAGCCTCGCGGAACGATAACGGCAGGCAATGCCAGCGGCGTAAACGATGGTGCTGCCGCCTTGCTTGTCGCATCCGAAGACGCGGTTAAACGCTTTAACCTAAAGCCCCGTGCGCGCATATTGGGCAGCGCTGTTGCAGGCGTGTCACCCCGGATCATGGGTATTGGCCCCGCGCCGGCAACACAAAAGCTGTTGGCGCGTTTGGGACTCGGCATAGAACAAATGGATGTGATCGAATTGAACGAAGCCTTTGCCGCCCAAGGATTGGCCGTACTTAGAGAACTGGGCGTGCCGGATGCTGCGCCGCATGTTAACTCCAACGGCGGAGCTATTGCGCTTGGTCACCCACTTGGAATGTCCGGCGCTCGCTTGGCATTGACCGCCACTGAGGAACTGCGCCAAACTGGCGGCAAATATGCGCTTTGCACAATGTGCATTGGGGTTGGTCAAGGCATAGCGTTGGTTATGGAGCGAGTCTGACGACTTGGATTGGATACTCTTATCGATTGACTTGGCCCATCAAAATATGATTGGAGCAAGCGATGGCCCGACCGCAAGCATATGACTATGACGAGAAGAGAAGTCTGATCGCTCGCAAAGCTGCAGCACTTTTTGCGAAGCAAGGAGCAGCTAGCGCTTCACTTTCAAAAGTCGCGGAAGCCAGTAAAATGTCCAAATCGCTAATCTATCATTATTACGGCTCAAAAGAAGAATTGCTCTTTGACGTCATGCATCGGCATATGATTGACCTAATCGCGATAATTGATGAAATTGAAGAAAAAAAATTGCAAGGCGCAGACGCCTTTAAGGCGTTCACGCGTACGCTAATGGATCACTATAATGGGGCCGCCAATAGCCAAAAAGTTCTACTGTATGAGTTAGATAATATTTCGGCAAAAGAACGAAGGAAGATTATTGCACTGCAACGGGAATTGATCACTTATGCGGAAAACCTGTTGTCCAAGGCGTTGCCCGACACAAGCATCAATAAGACCGAGTTAAGGGCCAGGATCATGCTATTTTTTGGGATGTTAAACTGGAGCCACAGTTGGTTTAAACCGGATGGTGAAATGACGCGAGATGAACTTGCGGACATGGCTTCCGGTATCTGTCTTCCCAGCAGGAATTCGATTTGAGTATCCATAGTGCCGTTCACAGACAATGGAGGCGCGCGCGGTAACAAACAAAGATGCCAATGGGGCTGCAGGTAAACCTTGCTCCGCCGGCGATGTCGGTTATAGCTGTATCGCAGAAATTAGAATGATTGAAACGATCGAGGAAGGAACGCCAAAACACCGTTCATGTTGCCCGGAGACACCGTATGAATTGAAATGCGATATCTACAGGGAAACAGCCTATTTGGTGCAATCGAACAGAATGTTCACCGTTGAGGCAGTACTTTCGGAAAAGTTAGACAAGCCTAAAAGGGGCTGATTTGCGCGAATTTGTGCAAGAGTTTGAAATCTAATCCGTCGGCTTGTGCTAAGAAGATATCTTTGATTGTATGCCCTTGCTCAATCCTTTGAGAACCTCGGGGGCTTGAATATTGAAACTCTTCAGATCCAGCAACAAGAGCAGATACCTCTAGTGAATTGGTTTTCTCCGCGAGCGTTTTCAGCAAGCTCATTCCCTCATAGCAAGATTGGCCCAGCGCCGTTACCATTGGAGCATTATCACCAAATTTTTCTTTATACCGTTTTTTGAATTCACGGTTATTTGCACTGCGGGTCGTCGGTGAATAACCAGATGCAGTCAGCAAATTCATGCTGTTATCCGATCCAATCGCCAATAGTGTATTTTCTTCCAGCAAAGGAGCAAATCGCAATATCGTTGAGCTAAGGCCGGCTTCCCCGAAACTGCGATTAAAGTTAACCGAATCTCCCCCAATCAACGAGACTAAAACCGCGTCTGGCTTTTGCTCGGCAATATCGGCTACGATTTCTTCAAAATCGTCTGTTTCCAGTGGCAAATAATGTTGCGCTACAACCTCTCCGCCAAGCATGGCAATTTCCTTACAAGCGACATCGCCAAATTTACGCGGCCAGCTATAGTCATTGCCTATTATATACCAACTGCGCGTGTCGTGATTGTCTAACATCCATTTGAGCGGGGGATTAAGCTGTTGCCGTGCGGTTTCTCCGATTGCAAACACGCCCGGAGATGTTTCTCCTCCTTCATAGGGAGGGGTATACATATATGGAATCCTGCCTCGGACAGCTTCAGCAACCGCACGT
>CALKXX010000239.1 GCA_938003725.1 uncultured Sphingomonadaceae bacterium
ATTTGCGAAAACCGGAACAACGGGTGGCAATATGGTTGTCTCGGCTAGGGCAGCCTCCATCGCTTCGGCGGCCGGCTTCATCAGCGAACAGTGAAATGGTGCCGAAACCGGAAGCAAAATGCCGCGTTTAATTTCATGGTCCTTCGCTGCCGCAATCGCTCTTTCAATAGCCCCGAGATGCCCAGATATCACAACTTGCGTCGGGTCATTGTCGTTCGCAACGGTACAGATTTCGCCTTCCGACGCGGCCTTCGCCAACGCAGAGGCTTTTTTAATATCTGCGCCCAGCAAGGCCGCCATACCGCCCTGCCCCACGGGTACGGCTTTCTGCATAGATTGCCCGCGCAGCTTCAACAGCTCAGCGGTTGTTGTTAAGTTCAACGCCCCCGCCGCACACAGCGCAGTATATTCACCTAGGCTATGGCCGGCGACATATTGGGCGTGATCGTCCAGCGATATACCGCCTTCTTTTTCCAATACCCGCAATGTTGCGATCGCATTGGCCATTATTGCCGGTTGTGCGTTTTCGGTCAGGGTAAGCTCGTCCTCCGGTCCCTCGCACATCAGTTGGAAGAGATTCTGTTCCAACGCATGATCAACTTCTTCAAATACTTCTCGCGCCGTACTACTAGCTTCGGCAAGTTCCTTACCCATTCCGACAGCTTGGCTGCCTTGCCCTGGAAAAATAAACGCTCGCATAATTGCCCCTGTCATCATTTTGTTACATGTCAGGTAAGAGGGATCGAGAGACCATGCAAGCCGAGCGCAAGCTTTTGCAAATATATTGCCAAAATTTAATCGCATGATTAAGCCTGAACAATGGACCATCGGGATATCCAATCCAATTTGACCAAGTTCTGCCGCAAACAGTTTGGCGGCACCAACAATGTTGAAAACCTCAAACATCTTTCGGGCGGTGCCAGTATGGAAAGCTGGGCCTTTTCCTTTGCCGGTAAAGAGATGGTTCTAAGGCGCCTGCCCGATGGTATTGATGGCGATGATCTCGACGCAGCTACCGTTTCGGCTATCTCGCTGGACACCCAGGCAGACCTGATCGAACTGTGCAGAAACGCAGGGGTTACCGCACCAGAAGTTTTGGCAAAATTAACCGCCGATGATCGCTTGGGTCAGGGGTTCCTGATGGTCAGGGCTTTGGGAGAAACGCTGCCCCATAAAATTTTGGGTAAGACAGAGTTTGCCGAAGCCCTAAACCAGTTGACCGTGCAATGTGCGACCGAGCTGGCCAAAATTCACGCCATTAATGTGTCGACATTGCCGAAAGAGATACAACGGGCCGATCCAGCTACATTGCTGCAACTACAGGAAGAAGCATATCGTGACCTTCGCGTAACCATCCCCGCTTATGACTATGCGTTCCGGTGGCTGGAGGATAATATTCCAACCGCCGAAGCGCCTGTTCTATTGCATGCCGATTTTCGCATGGGCAACCTGATGATCGACAAGACCGGCATATCGGCGGTTCTTGATTGGGAGTTGGCGCATCTTGGCGATCCCATGGAAGACCTGTCTTATCTTTGCACACCAAGCTGGCGGTTTGGACATTATGAGCAGGAGGCCGGAGGTTTTGACAGCGCCGAGAACCTGATCTTCGCATATGAAACGGCCAGCGGCTCGAAAGTGGACCGCTCCCGCTTCGATTGGTGGTTGATATACAATACGCTTTGGTGGGGTGTGGCCTGCCTGCGCATGGGTCATAGTTATCGGGACGGCAGTGTCCACGTTCTGGAACGCACCATAATCGGCAGGCGCGCCTCCGAAGTCGAAATTGACTTGCTGTTGCTGTTTGAACCTATGCGCAAATCCGAGAGCTCTAAACTCTCATGGCACGAGAAAGCGTTGCTACCTGAACATGGTGAAGTTGAATATGCAGAAATTCTCAACGCTCTGATCGAGTGGAACAAAGAAAAGATCATGCCCCAACAGGAAGGCCACGCCCTATTTGAATCGCGCGTCGCCAACAACGCGCTGGGTATTGCCCAACGCCACGCTTCGTGGGCCGGAAAATATGCGGAAAACCGCAACCAGCGGCTAGCAAATATCGGAGTTTCCACAGAGCAACTCTGTGCGAAACTAAGGCACGGAGAGCGCGAGATCGAGGAACCTGAAATCTGGGATCATTTACGTTTGAGCGCCCTTGAACGCCTTTCGATAGACCAACCAAAATATGCGGGTCTCAAAACCGCCCTCAATAAATGGAGCAGCACATGACCAGCTTTGAAATCCCCCAGGACATAGAAGATTATCTGGGCGTCCTTGATCAGTTTATCGAGGATGAAATCAAACCTATTGAACAGCGGGATGACAATATCCGCTTCTTTGATCACCGCCGGGAAGACGCCCGCACCAATTGGGAAGATCAAGGCCTGCCAACGGAGGAATGGGAGTCGCTTCTTGTTGAGATGAAACAGGTGGCAGATGCAGCCGGCCACTATCGCTATGCTCTACCTAAAGAATTTGGCGGCCAGGACGGCACCAATCTGGGAATGGCACGTATTCGCGAACATCTCGCTGCAAAGGGACTGGGTTTGCACAACGATTTACAGAACGAAAACTCGATTGTTGGCAATCTGGTTCAACCCCTGATGCTTCGGGACTTTGGCACCGATCAACAAAAGAAGGACTATATTCCCGAAATGCTCGCAGGGCGGATGGGGTGGTGCTTTGGCCTGACGGAGAAAGATCATGGATCAGATGCGACATGGATGGACACCACCGCCGTCGCCGAAACACGGGACGGCGTTGATGGCTGGCTGATCAACGGAAATAAAATGTGGACGACCGGCCTGCATAAGGCATCCCACGTCATGACCTTCGCGCGCCATAGCGGCAAAGATGGCGACGCGAGGGGTATTGGCTGTTTCATTGTCCCCGTTGATGCCGAAGGCTTTGAAATTGGCGAATATATGTGGACATTCAACATGCCCACTGACCATCCAAAATGCTCCTATAAAAACGTCTGGATTCCGGCGACGGCGGTATTGGGCGATCTCGACATGGGCCTCGCCTGCGCGCAACATTTCGTGCATGAGAACCGTATCCGTCAAGCGGCATCTTCCCTTGGAGCTGCACAATATTGTATCGACGAGTCGGTCAAATATGCCGGGGAACGCAAGCCTTTTGGAAAACCGCTTTCGGTCAATCAGGGCATTCAATTTCCATTGGTTGAACTCCATACAGAGGCCGCCATGCTGCGGCAGCTTATCTACGCCACCGCTGCAAAGATGGACACCATGCCCAAACCCGACGTCGCGAAATATCTATCGGCGCAAGTCAGCATGTGTAACTATCGCGCAAACCGTCTGTGTTGTGATGCGGCCGACCGCGCGATGCAGGTACATGGCGGGATGGGCTATTCCCGTCACAAACCATTCGAACATATCTATCGCCACCATCGTCGGTACCGCATCACCGAAGGGGCCGAAGAGATCCAAATGCGGAAAATCGGCGGGCATATGTTCAAATTTATCAAGACCTAAGCCGGTTTTTTGCAAGTTAGGTTAAACATTAACCATGCTTGTCCGTTCTATAGTCCGTAACTCGGATAAAAGCGGATAGTTGTATGAACTCGCAAACGGCAACACCCTCTAATCGTGCAAGCAGCTGGCTGGCTGAGGCCGGTGCCGTATTGGGCCTGCGAAAAAGGACCGCGACCGATTTTCATGGCGACATGGTTTCGCAACCGGACAAAGCGACAAAAATTGTGACTTTCCTGCGCTCCGTAAAATTGGAACCCACGCCGGAAAATTACCGATTTGCATGGGAATATCAATTTGGTGCTAGCGCCGGGTTTCGTGCGGCTGTCGACAAGGCAATAGCGGAACATGGTCATTTGACCGCTGCAACCAAAAATCAACTTACGGCAGATTTTCTGAACAATTGGAATGCCAAGGAGCTCTCGCGCCTCATTTCTGGCAGTCACCGAATATTGACCAATGGCAATCATGTCATTCGTCGCTGTCA
>CALKXX010000240.1 GCA_938003725.1 uncultured Sphingomonadaceae bacterium
ATTTGATGACATAGGCCGCGGCCCCTTTTTGAGAGGCGATGCTAGGGCCAAACCAGCGTACTGGGCCAAATGCGCTATAGCCGGATCCATCTTGCGTCCGGTGCATGTTGTGGGTCACGAAGGCGATCTTGCCGCTAAGGCTGCCATCTGGCACCGCTTTCATGGCATCCAAAGAATCAAAATAGACAACTTCTGCTTCTATGCCGTTCGCGCCTGTGCTGCCGCTATTCCCTAGCGCAGTGACCTTTAACTCTTGTGGGTAGGGCGTTGTCACATAAGCTGTTTCCGCGCCGCGCACCCATGTCGGCATCATAAACGGTTCGTTGCGCACTTTGTCAAACCCAAGCGCGTTTAATTTATTCACAGACCATGTTCGCGCGCGTGCTTCTTGTTCTGTACCGGCTTGCCGCGGACCGACTTCGGTCGTCAGGCCTTCGACTATATCATAGGCGACATCATCTTTAAGCGCCTCGGCCTGCAAACTCGCTGTTCCGTGATTGTCGGCGAATGCGGCGGTGGAAAATGTTAGAACAGCAGTTCCAGCGAACAGTGTGATAAGTTTTTTCATGAAATATGCCTAACGCCCGATCAAAGCTTTGCCAATGCTCTCTTGCGATACGGACGCGCTTTCGCTAGGCGAAGCGCAAATTTCAGCACAATAAAATAAGGAATACTGCCAGATGGCCGCCCAATATAGTTATGTCATGAAAGGCCTGACCAAGACCTATCAGAACAAGCAAAAACCGGTTTTGGAGAATATCAGCCTGCAATTTTACCCGGATGCGAAGATCGGCATTGTCGGCCCCAATGGGGTCGGCAAATCGACCTTGATGAAGATCATGGCCGGACAAGATACCGACTTTACCGGAGAAGCCTGGGCCGGGGAGAATATTACGGTCGGTTATCTTGAACAGGAACCAGAGCTTGATAACAGCAAGACGGTCAAGGAAAACGTCATGGAAGGCGTTGGTGAGATAACGGTTCATATCGCCCGGTTTAACCAGATTACCGAGTTAATGGGCGATCCGCCGGAAGATGCGGATTTCGATGCGCTGATGGAAGAAATGGGCGTATTGCAGGAAAAAATTGATGCGGTTGATGGATGGACGCTCGACAATCAGCTTGAAATCGCAATGGAAGCGTTGCGTTGTCCTCCCGGTGATAGCAGTGTGGAGAGCCTCTCTGGAGGTGAAAAGCGCCGCGTCGCACTCTGCCGGCTGCTTTTGGAAAAACCCAGCATTCTCTTACTCGATGAACCTACCAACCACCTGGATGCGGAATCGGTATCCTGGTTAGAGAACCATCTGCGCGAATATGCCGGCAATGTTATCATGGTGACCCATGATCGCTATTTCCTCGACAATGTCGTCAATTGGATGCTCGAACTCGATCGTGGGCGTTACTACGTTTATGAAGGAAATTATTCGCTCTATCTGGAAAAGAAAGCAAAGCGGCTTGAGCAAGAAGCCCGCGAAGATAAGGGCAAGCAAAAGGCGATGAATGACGAACTCGCCTGGATGCGTCAAAATCCCAAGGGGCGACAGACCAAATCAAAAGCCCGTATCAAAAGCTTTGATCAGTTGGTGGAAGCACAAGAAAAACGCGATCCCAGCAAAGCACAGATTCTGATTCAGACGCCAGAACGTTTGGGCGGCAAAGTGATTGACGTCGAGAATCTTTCCAAAGCCTATGGCGACAAATTGTTGTTTGACGATCTCAGCTTTTCTCTCCCACCCGGCGGTATTGTTGGCGTGATTGGTCCCAATGGCGCGGGCAAAACAACCCTGTTCAAGATGCTGATCGGCAAGGAAGAACCGGATAGCGGTAAAGTCGCAATCGGCGAAACGGTAAAGCTTGGCTATGTCGATCAAAGCCGCGATGATCTTGATCCGTCAAAAAATGTCTGGGAAGCGATTTCCGATGGCCATGATTATATGACTATCGGCAAACATGAAATGTCGACCCGGGCCTATGTTGGTGCGTTTAACTTTAAAGGCACGGACCAGCAAAAGGCCGTCGGGCAGATTTCCGGCGGCGAACGCAACCGGGTGCATATGGCGCGGATGCTAAAAGAGGGCGGCAATGTGCTGCTGCTTGATGAGCCGACCAATGATCTGGATGTCGAGACATTGTCTGCACTGGAAGAGGCGCTGGAAAGCTTCGCCGGTTGCGCCGTAGTGATCTCGCATGACCGCTTCTTCCTAGACCGCTTAGCGACGCATATATTGGCGTTTGAGGGCGATAGCCATGTCGAATGGTTTGAGGGTAATTTTGAGAGTTACGAAGAAGACAAAAGGCGACGTTTGGGCGACGCTGCGGATCGGCCGACACGGGTGTCATACAAGAAATTGACGAGGTGAGTGGGATGGAAATCGAGCGCGTGGTTCGAGAGATGCCGGTGCCAAAAATGTCAGGGTGAGCGAGGATAGTTTTGATAACTTTTTGGTTTAGTTAATCGCCACCTTGCCATCTGGGTACGTGATCAAACTAATCCCAATAATTGCTGCCATCGCTGCCAGAAATCCCGGGATAATCTCATAGACCCCCGGACCGCCCATAAACTCGGCGTTCCAGCCTAGCGCTATCCACGCCATGACCACGCCCGCGCCAGTTACCAATCCGGCCACTGCGCCGGCGCCGGTCATGCGGTCCCACGTCAGTGATAATAATATCAATGGCCCAAATGCCGCGCCAAATCCCGCCCATGCGTTGCTCACCAATCCAAGCACTTCGCTATTTTGATTGCGGGCAATCACAATCGCGGCGACCGCAACCAAGGCGACGAATATCCGTCCGACATTGACGATCTCCCGCTCGCTGGCCTGTTTACGCAGAAACAGCCGATAGAAATCCTCGGTCAGCGAACTGCTCGATACCAATAGCTGCGAACTGATCGTGCTCATAATTGCGGCCAGCAACGCTGCCAACAGAAATCCGGTGATCAGCGGGTGGAACAGAGTATTTGCAAGCAAGATGAAGATGGTTTCAGGATCTTCCAGCGCCAACCCGTTTCGTTCGATATAGGCGCGCCCCGCAATGCCAACCCCGATCGCGCCGATCAGCGCCACGCCCATCCAACTCATCCCGATATTGCGTGCCGCCTTGACGTCACTGACCGAACGCACTGCCATGAACCGCACGATGATATGCGGTTGTCCGAAATAACCCAGGCCCCACGCTATGGCGGATAAGAAACCAACGAAACTCAACCCGGCGGTTAAGCTGAGGAAATTGGGATCAATATTGTTCAGTATATCGGTGATAGGGATGTCGGAATTGTCGCCCATCAAAACGACAATGGGCATCAGCACAAGGGCCACAACCATGATGCAGCCCTGTACGAAATCAGTCAGGCTAACCGCTAGAAAACCGCCGACCATCGTATAGGCCAGCACCACGCCGGCAGTAATCCAGATACCAAGCATATAGTCGCTGATGCCCGTTTGACCGAACAGGTCGGCAAAACTGGTTTCGAATAACTTTCCGCCTCCCACCAGTCCTGCAGCGGTGTAAACTGCAAAAAATATCACGATGATGACGGCGCTGGTGACCCTTAGCGCCAGCGCCCTGTCGGGGAAGCGATTGGCCAGGAATTGCGGGATGGTGAGCGCATTGTCCAGTTTCTCAGTTTGCTCTCTCAGCCGGGGCGCAACGATGTACCAATTCGCCAGCGCGCCAGCAAACAGGCCGATCCCAATCCATGCTTCCACCAAACCCGTTGCATATAAAGCACCGGGGAGCCCAAGTAACAGCCAGCCAGACATGTCGCTGGCACCAGCGGAGAGCGCTGCTACCGCTGGATGCAGGTTTCGTCCGCCGAGCAGATATGCTTCGCTGCTATCCGTTGATTTTCGCCAGGCATAGAGCCCGATGCCGATCATCAGAATGAAGTAGAGCGCAAGTGAAATGAGTGTGCCGGTTTCCATGGGCCGGTTCTTAGGGAAGGGGGATCGCGTTGGCTAGTTTTCGAGTGCTACCATCTTCGCACCAGCGACCAGAGCCTTTGCCTCTGTAGCGTCAGTGACGATTTTTAGATCGGCGCTATTGTTCACGGCACCCATTGAAAGGCCGGCTTGGACAACGACCGTATCGTTACCATGCGTCGTAATCTGAATCTTGGTTTCTTCTTTTGCATTTTTTGCCGGTTTGGCAATGATATTATGGTGACCTGGCTCCACTTCGGCATAAGCGTAAAGCCCGCTTTTGATCTGGGTGCTACCCGCGCCTTCGATGGTCAGGTCCATACCCTGTTTTCCGCCAACGAAACCCTTTCGAACGATGTATATCCCGCATTTGCCTTCGGGCGGCGACATCGTGGCGGCAGCGGCCTGCAACTTTGGATCCGCCATAGCGACTTTTTTGTTGCCAGAGAGATTATGCGCGATTGATCCGGCAATAAGGCCGAATGCCAGTCCAAAAATACCGCACATTATCGGGCCATATCCTGCCAAGCCGCCTAGGAAACCACCGATAACGGCACCAATGATAAATGATATGGGTTTCATCTTTTTATCCTGTGATCAAAAATCTATCTGTCGTCAACGTAACCGCTTTACCCACACATCTCCGCCTTCTCGGCGCTGCACTTCGAAATTGGGCACTTCGTCAAACATATCGACAAGCTTTGTAAATCCATAGTTCCGGACGTCAAAGCTCGAACGGTTGCCCGCGAGTTTCCCGACTTCGCTAAGGCTGGCAAATCCCTTTTCATCTCGGCTGCTCGCCATATAGGCGTCTACCAGCAGTTTCAGGAGATCTTCATCAACCTGTCCGTTGGAATTGCCGCCACCATCATTTGCGGCCGACTGACTTTCTTCTGACTTGCCGCCACCTTGAGACCGTTTACCGGCTTTGATCAGTGCATCTACATCAATGAAGCGGCTGCAAGCCTGTTTGAAGGCATCCGGTGTTTTCGCACTACCAAAGCCGTACACAGGCAAGCCTTCCTGACGGATACGCATGGCCAAGGGCATGAAATCACTGTCACTGCTCATGATCCCGAAACCGCTTACTTTTTCGCCATAGAGCAGGTCCATTGCATCAATGGTCATCTTCATATCCGTAGCGTTCTTGCCCTTTGTCATGTCAAATTGCTGTTGTGGATCAATGCCATATTTATGCAGCCGGTCGACCCAACCCTTCAGCGCCTGTTTACGCCAATTGCCATAGGCGCGGCGGATATTGACGGTCCCTAGTTCAGCAAGCGCGGTCAAAACGGGATCAATGCCGTTGTGGCTGGCATTGTCGGCATCGATCAGGAGGGCGATATTATCATATGGTTTTATCATTGCGGTTTGATGGACGGGCAATCCTTCTCAATCAAGCGTAATCAGGGCACCAGCCATTCCGATTCCCACGCACCGGCGTCATCATCCCAAATATACCGAGCCCGGCGATGTCCGGTATGCGCGAGATATAACCATTCTATTCGCTCGATTTCCGCCAGCAATATCGCGAAATTTGAGCGGGCAGGGGCCACTTTGTCCGCCGAAGGTTTCTGCCCTTCCAAATCTGGATGTAGCCCAGATGTTGGGCGATCGACCACGCTTCCCGGTGCGGGATAAGCCAAGTAGCACCTTTTTCCATAGAGGGTTGCGTTCTCCCAATTCTCATCAACTGCGGGACCTTGCGTTTCAATTCTGCCTGAACCGGTAAGGCGCAACTGTGTTTTTGCAGCCGGATGATAGCACAAAATGGATATCGCAGCCTGTTCGCCAATCTCTGCAACCTTTGTTGCACGCAGGTCTGTGTTAAAGCGAAGAAGCCGGTTTTCGCGGTCAACCTTGCGGAGCACCATCACGCGCTGACTGGGGTTGCCGTTGCTGTCCACCGATGCGACGACGGGTGTGTGCAGCGGTGAAGTGCGATCCTTTTTGCCGTCAATCAGAAGTTTCCATGCTTCCTTAAGAGAGAGCTCTAAGTCATTCAAAAAAGATTCTTCTGTGGCCGTTGTCATTCGACTGCCGCAAACTCGCCGCTACTTTCATCCAATTCGAACAATTTGGCTTCTCCGATCGCATACCAGGCGCCATGTAGCGTTAATTCCCCGGCTTGTTCGCGCCGCGCGATGAATGGAAAGGTGCGCAGGTTTTTCAAACTCACCTTGATCGCCTCTAACTCCAATGATCGCTGCGGATCTGATGGGTCATCGGCAACGACTTTATCCCTCGCATCTGTGATGATGCTCATCCACTCGTCAATAAAGCTGGGGCCGGGTTCCCCTAAATCGCCGCCTTCCAACGCAGCCTTTATCCCGCCGCACTGTCCGTGGCCCAGCACGACAATATGTTTTACATGCAATCCTGATACACCAAATTCGATGGCAGCAGATGCCCCGTGCATGCCGACGCCATCATCATAAGGTGGAACCAAATTTGCAACATTACGCAGCGCGAACATTTGGCCGGGGCCGGTGTCGAATATTGTTGCTGGATCTACGCGGCTATCGCAACAGGAGATGACCATGACTGGCGGATGTTGACCAGCTGCCAACTCATCATATCGTGCCTTTTGCCTAGGGTAGCTATATTCCTTAAAGCGCTTATATCCATCAAGCAAAGCATTGAATTCAGACATTAAAAACGATCTCCACGAACAACTTCTACATTTCCAATGGTGATTAGCAGGCCGTAGCTTTCAAGCAAGGGGGCGATAGCATCTGCAAGTTGGTTGGTCTTTTCCTCATTGGCGATCATCAATATAATCGATTTTGCCGCCGCCCCGGTCACTTCATCGTGGTCCCATCGTTCCGCCCGGCTACCTCCGGAAGCAATTTTGATCAAGCTCCACCCTGAAATATCAACCTTTTTGATAATCTCGATCATGCGCGGTACCAGTGGTGTGTCGAGCAATATTTCAATACGTTTACGTTGTACCGTTGCTACCATGATTTATCCTGTTATCGGCGCGAGAAAATTTGCCAGCGCTGCGCATAATGAAATACCGAAAATAATGTTGAATGGAAAGGTGATCCCTAATGACATGGACAAATAGATTCCAGGATCGGCTTGGGGCAGAGCCAAGCGCATAGCTGCCGGCACCGCAATATAAGAGGCGCTAGCGGCAAGGACGCCCAATATTGCGGCGGACGCGGGATCAAGGCCTATTGATGTCCCAATGACTGTCCCGATGGTGCCATTGATAAGCGGTAATATTATTCCCAATATCGCCAGATTTATTGTTATTTTGCGTGTTTGCAACAGGCGGCGCGCGGCGATCAGCCCCATATCGAGGAGGAAAAGACAAAGTACGCCCTTGAAGCCGACCTCAAACAAAGGTTTCACCGGCGCAAATCCCTCGGTCCCTGCGATAATGCCAATAACGAACGCGCCGATAAGCAACACGACCGAGCCATTGGTAAGAACCTCATGAGCAAGGTTCCCGCTGCCATCTTGCTTTGCATCTTTACTGGCGGCGCGGGCCAATAACAGGCCCGTAATGATCGCTGGCGTTTCCATCAGCGCCATGACGCCGACCATGAACCCTTCGGGTTTCATGCCCTGATTAGTGAGCAATTCTATTGCTGTGACGAACGTCACCACGCTAACGGAACCATAGTGGGCCGCGACTGCTCCTGCATCAATTGATCCCAGCCTTCCAAAGGATTTCAATAAGTAAAATGCGATCACCGGGAGTGCGAAACTAAGCGCAAGGCCGGTTACTGCAGCAGCAGCTAGCTCTGTCGTAAAGCCTGTTGATGCAACTTCCACGCCGCCCTTCAACCCTATGGCGGCCATCAGATAGATAGACATTGCTTTCGCAAAAGGTTCAGGAATGGTCAGATCAGATCGGATACAGGCCGCAAAAAAACCAAGTATGAAAAACAAAATCACTGGTGATGTCAGCGTCTCGACAATCATCGTTGTTCTTCCCCAATTGGCATAGGCGATTAGCAGTCATATCGCGGTTGGCAAGCTGGATATGGATCGCTATCTAATAGAAATGAACGAAATCACCAAAATCACACCGCCGGAACCCGCGCCGAAAAGATTGCGCAAACCCGATTGGATTCGCGTGAAAGCTCCGATGGGAAAGGGCTTTGAGGAAACCCGCAAGCTAATGCGCGAGCATAAGCTGAATACGGTCTGTGAAGAGGCTGCGTGCCCCAATATAGGGGAATGCTGGACGAAGAAACATGCCACCGTAATGATCCTAGGCGATGTCTGTACCCGTGCATGTGCGTTTTGCAACGTCAAGACCGGCATGCCTATGGCGGTTGATGCACTTGAACCGCAACATACCGCCGATGCAGCGGCCAAACTTGGCTTGGAGCATATTGTGATCACTTCGGTTGATCGGGACGATCTTCCGGATGGCGGTGCCAGTCAATTTGTCAAAGTGATTGAAGCGCTGCGCCGCACAACGCCGGATACAACGATTGAGATCCTAACTCCTGATTTCCGCAACAAGGCTGATGCCGCGGTGGAAGCCATCGTCGCTGCTCGCCCCGACGTCTACAATCATAATCTGGAAACGGTGCCGCGCCTTTATCCAACAATCCGCCCGGGCGCGCGATACTATGCCTCCTTGCGTTTGTTAGAGAGTGTAAAGCGGCAAGATCCGTCAATCTTCACCAAGTCGGGTATCATGCTTGGCCTTAGTGAGGAACGCCTAGAGGTACATCAAGTGATGGACGACATGCGCAGCGCGGACGTCGATTTCCTCACCATGGGGCAATATCTGCAACCGACAACAAAACACGTCAAGGTCAGCGAGTTTGTAAAACCGCAGGCCTTTGATGCCTATGCATCCGTTGCTCGTGCGAAAGGGTTTTTGTTAGTTGCGTCCTCGCCGCTAACCCGTTCCAGCTATCATGCCGGGGACGATTTCGCGAAAATGCGACAAGCAAGAGACGAAAAGTTAGCTAGAGAAGGCGCAAGTGCCAGCACATAGGGAAACCCGGGAACTACCGCATAGTGCGGCGCAGATGTATGCGTTGGTAGCTGACGTCGCCCAATATCAGGAATTTTTACCGTGGGTGGTTGGCACACGCATTAAAAACGATAGCGAAACGGAAATGCTGGCCGACCTGTTGGTGGGCTTTAAAGGATTGCGCGAGCAATTCACCTCGCGGGTCAGAAAAGTTCGAAACCAATCTATCGACGTCGACTATCTGGATGGACCGTTAAAACAGCTGCATAACGAATGGCGTTTCCGTCCACGCGAGGATGGCGGATGCTATGTCGATTTCTATGTTGAGTTTACTTTTAAGAACCGGGTGTTTCAATCACTGGCAGGTCAGATGTTCTCCAAGGCATTGCACAAAATGACCGGCGCCTTTGTTGATCGCGCGAATGAGATTTATGGGTCAGGCACTGCTGGGTCATCGGGCAGCAGTAGTTCCAATGCTACCAACGCTGCCTGAAACCTGATTTCTGCGCGGGTTTGATCGGCTCCAAAATTTTTGCGATCGGCAACAACGTCATCAAGCGCTTTATCTTTTTCAGCCTTGGCAAAAACGACGGTTCCGACAGGTTTTTTCTCAGTACCTCCGCCCGGGCCGGCTACACCAGTAATTGCAACCGCCACGTCGCAATCGGCTCTTTTCAAAGCGCCTTGAGCCATATCCCAAGCCACTGCAATGGATACCGCGCCAAACGTCTCTAGCAAATCGTCACTGACGCCTAGCATGCTGTGCTTGGCACCGTTAGAATAGGTGTTGAACCCGCATTCAAACACATCGCTGCTACCGGCAATCTCTGTCAAAGCTGCGGCGACCAGGCCGCCCGTGCAACTCTCTGCAACGGCGACACGTCGGCCAGCAGCACGATTCGCTTCAACGACTTGTCCCGCCAGCTCGACGAGTTCGCTAGGGAGAAGGTTTCTCATAGGCTGGCGCCGTTAGCCTATTGTGGAACCGGTTGGCAAATATTGAATTTGCTGTCTTTATCATCCTTTGAACCGAGCATCGCCAGCATTACGGCCAAGCTGGATAAGTTGGATGTTGGAAGCGGCTCCAGCAATCCGTAGACCCGGTCGATCGTGCCGCAATCTTTCGCTTTGATTTCATTGCCGAGTAACGCCGGAACCATCGCCTCTATAAATGGTCGCAGGGTATCAACATCCACACCTTCTGGGAGTCGCTCACCAGCGATTACTCCAATCACACTCTTTGCCTCTGGCCAAGCTGCGTCCGCGGCGGAAACATATTTTTGATATTGGGCAGAATCTATCTGCATAAGCGGCGCATCCGCGGCGAGATTGAGGGAGCATTTGGATTGTACTGCCTTGACCGCTGCGGGAAGTAGATATGTGACCAGTGCTTCAGCTTTTTCAGGAGGTACACATTGAGCGGCATCTGCTGCCTTGGCCGCAGTGGTTGATATCAACGCCGCGATAGCAGCGAAAGTAGCAATTGTTTTTCGCATGTCTATTTCTCCATTGAAATAGTTGTGATTGCCTTAGCCGCAATTCCCTCTCGTCGTCCGGGAAAGCCCAAGCCCTCGGTGGTGGTCGCCTTCACACTGACCCGGTCAATCGAAATATCAAGCATTTTTGATATTTTTTCTCGGATCGACAGACGGTGTGGTTTGATTTTTGGTGCTTCGCAAATAATGGTCATGTCGACATTATTGATGACCGCACCTTTCTGTTTGATGAGCGATACAGCATGCTCGACGAAAAGATGAGATGCAGCACCGCTCCATTTTGGGTCGGATGGCGGAAAATGATCTCCGATATCTCCCTCTCCGACCGCGCCCAGCAATGCATCGGTCAGGGCATGCAGCAAAACGTCCGCATCGCTATGTCCTGCCAGGCCTCTGTCATGGTCGATCTTTATGCCGCCCAGCCATAGTTCCTCGCCATGGGCCAATCGATGCACGTCATAGCCCATTCCCGTCCGAACATCATTCATGCCGTTGGATACCCCCGCAAAATCTTGTGCTGTTGTATATTTCTTTAACTTCTCATCGCCGGGGACCGTCGTGACTTGATGGCCCGCAGCGGTCATTATCTGGGCATCATCGGTGACCTCCCGATCGGCATCCCATTCTCTATGCGCCAACATTAGTGCCTCGAAATCAAACGCTTGAGGCGTCTGCACGCGCCAGATTGTGTCGCGATCTATGACATCTTGCATCCGATCAGAGCTGACCTTGATGGTCGTATCAATGGTTGGGATAACCGGTATTGCAGCACTGTGCGATACTAGGCGATCTAATAACCGATCAATCACTTGATGGCTAAGAAACGGCCGCGCAGCGTCGTGGATCAGGACATTTTTGGCGCCGCCAGAGGAGTGTATATGCTCCAGGCCATTCCGCACGCTTTGCTGCCGTGTTTCGCCGCCATAAACCACGGTGATCCGGCAACGGTCATCCAATGCCTCGGCGAGCAGCTGATCTTGTCCTTCGCCAATAACAACCCAGATATTGGAAATTCCCGGATGGCTGGCAAATTGCTCTATGCTGTGGAGAACCATCGGCTTCCCCGCCACCGGCGCAAATTGCTTTGGACGACCCAAATCGGCGCGCACACCTTTTCCGGCGGCAACCACAATGGCATCAGTTCGCTTTGACGGATCTTCAGAATCGGGCATGACTTATCATCTAAGCCTAGGACATTGATGAAGCAATTCTTGCCTCCGTCTTTCTTTCCGGTTATGCGGTGCCTATATTTTAGGCAGGCCAATGACACTCAACCCCATCTTTATCGACAATATTGAAATCGAAAGCCCGGTTTTGCTGGCACCGATGACCGGTGTCACAGATCTTCCATTCCGCAAACTCGTGCGCCGTTTTGGGTCAGGATTAAATGTCACCGAAATGATCGCCAGTCAGGCGATGATCCGGGAAACTCGTCAATCGCTACAGAAATGCGCATGGGATCCTATCGAAGAGCCCGTGTCCATGCAGTTGGCCGGATGTTCTCCCGATGCGATGGCAGAAGCGGCGAAACTCAACGAAGATCGTGGTGCGCAGATTATCGACATTAATATGGGATGTCCCGTCAAGAAAGTCGTAAATGGCGATGCAGGGTCGGCGCTGATGCGCGATCTTCCGCTTGCTGCTGCGTTGATCAAAGCGACAGTTGAAGCCGTGGATGTGCCGGTGACAGTAAAAATGCGTATGGGTTGGGATCACACCAGCCTGAACGCTCCTGAACTCGCGCATATTGCGGAGGATTTGGGTGCAAAGATGATCACGGTACATGGACGAACACGTTGTCAGATGTACAAAGGCAGTGCGGATTGGTCGTTCATTCGCAGCGTCAAAGAAGCCGTCTCGGTACCAGTCATTGCAAATGGGGATATAAATTCGATTGCCGATGCGGAACAAGCGCTAGCCGAAAGCGGCGCTGACGGTGTGATGATTGGTCGCGGCGCTTATGGAAAGCCCTGGTTTCTGGGACAGGTCATGCATTGGTTTGCTACCGGCCAAACTCTTCCTGATCCTGATATTGCCACCCAATATTCCGTCTTGCGAGAACATTATCTGGCGATGATGGAACTCTATGGCGAAGATGTTGGCGTAAAAGTCGCACGTAAGCATATAGGTTGGTATACCAAGGGACTAACGGGATCTGCGGAGTTCAGAAATCGCGCGAACAAGGAAGTTGGAGCCTCTGCGGTTCTGGCGATGCTGGAAGAATTCTACCTGCCTTGGCTCGAACAAACTCGGGCAGCGGCATAATCGACCGCAATTGTGATTTTCGAAAAATGAACGAAGGACTGTCGGCAGCGCATATATTGGCCGGTTTGCCGCACATATTGGTGGCTATAGATGAGAGTCATTGCATCGCAAAACTGAACCCCGCAGCAGAGGCATGCCTGGGCACAAGCGAGAAGCACCTACTTGGCGAACCTGTTTCCGATCATTTTGGCTTTGATGATGAAAGGATCAATCGCGCGTTGTGTGACCCAAGCGCAAACTTGACGGCAAACAGGGCAACGATATCCGTAAAAGAACGACTACATAATATAGCGGATTTCAATATTCACCCACTCACAGCCGATCCGCGATGGCGCATCATGACATTCTCGATACAACCGACGGGCGACCCGCTATCAGATGGCTTCGCAAATGACACCGATCAGTTTTCGGTTCGCGCGCCGGATATTTTGGGGCACGAGATTAAAAACCCATTGGCGGCGATAAAAGGTGCGGCACAATTGCTGGATAGGACTCTAGATCGTGATCAGAAGCCCTTTACAGCCATGATAAAATCGGAAGTAGAGCGTATCGCGAGCCTCTTGGACCGGATGCAGAGTTTGTCCGCAAATCAGCCAGCGAAAATACAATCCGTCAATATTCACTCCCTGATCGATCGTGCGCGACATGCGATGGAGGCGGCCTCGGATGGCAAGTTGGCAATATCGGTCGACTATGATCCATCCTTACCCGATGTGATGGTTGATCCAGAAACGATGATGCAAGTCCTGACAAACCTGCTTTCAAACGCGGTTGAGGCGACGTCTGGCACCAACGAACCTCAAATAAAAATCATCACGCGCTATAGTATTGGGGCGTCTTTTTCTTCCCGGGGAAGCACTGAATCCGTTCGCTCACCGGTTGAAATTATCGTCCGCGACAACGGACCTGGGGTACCTTCAAATATCGAGAATGATATATTTTCTCCATTTGTGACCACGAAAACGGAAGGGCAGGGGCTCGGCCTCCCGCTGGTCAAAAAACTGATCGCAGATATGAATGGCCGAATCAGATATGAACGGGATCAATCAAATCAGCATACACAGTTTATTACGTTTTTACCGATTTCCAGACAGGAACGACTCGAATGAACCAACGTCACGTATTGTTGGTCGAAGATGATCCTTCGGTCAGTCACATCATTGCTACTGCCTTAAAGGCGGAGGGCGTGATCGTACAAAGTTGTGCATCCGTTGCTGAGCGGGATGCCCTAATATCAACTGTGCAATTTGATTTAATGATAACCGATGTGGGCCTTGGCGATGCTGATGGAATATCCACGTTGGCAGCGGTCAAAGAGCATGATCCGCAGCTACCTGTTATCGTGATATCGGCACAAAACACTTTGAACACAGCCGTTCGAGCCAATGAAACTGGCGCCTATGAATATTTTCCCAAGCCTTTTGATCTCGATGAATTGGTTGATGCCGCAGAACAGGCGATGCGGCCCCAAAATGTAGAGCCGCAATCGGCAGAGGTTGACGATGATAATCTGCCGTTAGTTGGCCGCAGTCCAGCGATGCAGGAAGTTTACCGCATGATCGCTCGGTTACTGCGAAATGACTTATCTGTTTTGATACTCGGTGAAAGCGGGACCGGGAAGGAATTGGTGGCGGAGGCTATTCACAATCTGGGGCACCGGAAATCTGGTCCATTTGTCGCGGTCAACATGGCTGCTATTCCGGCGGACCTTATTGAGGCTGAGCTTTTCGGTCATGAAAAAGGCGCCTTTACTGGAGCGATAAACAGCGCTGTGGGTAAGTTTGAACAGGCCCAAGGCGGCACTGTTTTTCTGGATGAAATAGGTGATATGCCGATGCATGCGCAAACGCGCCTGCTAAGAGCATTACAATCGGGTGAGATAAACAGGGTTGGAGGGAAGGAGGCAATCAAGCTTGACGTTCGTATCATTGCCGCCACCAATCAGGATTTTCCCAAACTTATAGAGCAGGGGAAATTCCGCGAAGATCTGTACTACCGCATAAATGTGGTGCCCATCGACCTACCGCCACTTCGAGATCGAGTGAGTGACATTCCCGCGCTGGCAAAGCATTTTCTGACGATGGCAGTTTCAGAAGGCCTGCCCCAAAAACGGTTTTCCAATGAAGGACTTAAACTGCTTCAATATTATGGATGGCGGGGCAATGTTAGGGAATTGAAAAACATCATATATAGATTGGTCGTGACCGCACGTGAGGACGAACTCTCCGAAACAGCGATCAACCAGATTTTGGAAATTGATCAGCCAGGAGGCGAGAGAGGGAAGGCAAACTATCGGTTTGGCGATCAGGTGAAGGAAATTGTCGCCCAGCTTTATCTCGACCAGTCGAACGAGGGCTCTATCTATGCACATGCGTTAGAGAGATTTGAACGACCACTGCTGGAAGATATTTTGGCCCGCGCCGGCGGAAATCAGATTAAGGCCGCGAAATTATTGGGCATCAACCGGAATACATTGCGCAAGAAACTGACTGAATATGGCATCGACCCGACCTTATTAAGATAAATTCAAACCTGAGTGTAATTGGTGCTTTTTTTGCAACGAAACTGTTGTATAAAGAGCACAATGAATGCACCGCAACATCCAATCGAGAAACACAT
>CALKXX010000241.1 GCA_938003725.1 uncultured Sphingomonadaceae bacterium
TTTTTTTATTCAACTCTCTGAGCCTGCCGACAATATCTAGCGCAGCCTTGATACCTGATAGCGCTTCCATCCTTTAATCCTTCAGCTACTTGATCCGATGAGTTTTCAACGAAATATCGAAATTGTTATCACACGGGTCTCCGGTCTTGCGACCGGCAGGAGTCCCTTCATGACCATTGCATGACAAAAAATGATCGCCATCCTGCCAATAAAGTATGATCTGTTGAAGATCGAGACCACCTTGTTGACACCGAGGGTTTACGCATGACAAATTTCTCGGAACTGTCATCTTGTCAAACTTGCTTAGATGCCCGCCTTCACGATCAGTATAAAATCCATATCGATCCTGTTTTACGGCGATCTCAAGGCTCGCTATATCCGGAAAGGCTGCTTCTCGGTCGGTTGTCTCAACCAAAAATGGGGTTGATTTGGCCATCTTAACTATTCACCTGACGTGATCTACCCCGGTACTAGGATTGAAAAGCAGCGTTAGAACATACAAAGAACATTGTAAACAGCTTTTCTGTATCCTTGGCTTCTTACGTCGCCGAATAATCCGAGCGTATGTCCCCCGGACATCCGCTCTTTCCGAATTATTCCCACTCAATTGTCCCCGGCGGCTTGCTCGTATAATCATAAACCACGCGGTTAATCCCCTTCACCTCGTTCACAATCCGCGTCGCGGTGCGGGTCAGGAAGACGGCTTCGAAGGGATAGACATCGGCGGTCATGCCGTCGGTGCTGGTCACAGCGCGCAGGCCGCAGACGCTGTCATAGGTGCGGCTATCGCCCATTACACCAACGGTTTTGACGGGGAGCAGCACCGCAAAAGCCTGCCAAATTTCGTCATAGAGTCCGGCATTTCGAATTTCTTCGAGATAGATTGCGTCCGCTTTGCGCAATATGTCGCAGCGTTCTTTGTTGACCTCACCGGGGATGCGGATCGCAAGGCCCGGGCCGGGAAACGGGTGGCGGCCGACAAATTGGTCGTTGAGGCCCAATTCCCGGCCCAAGTCGCGGACTTCATCCTTGACCAGCTCGCGCAGTGGTTCGACCAGCTTCATGTTCATGCGCTCGGGAAGCCCGCCCACATTATGGTGCGACTTAATCGTCACGCTTGGCCCGCCGGTAAAGGACACGCTCTCAATCACATCGGGATAAAGCGTCCCCTGTGCCAGAAAATCTGCGCCGCCAATGCGCGCGGCTTCTTCGTCAAACACTTCAATAAATTCGCCGCCGATAAACTTGCGCTTTTTCTCGGGATCGGTCTGCCCCGCCAGCCCTTTCAGGAAGCGTTCCTCAGCATCGACCACGACCAGCGGGATATTATAATGGTCACGGAACAAGGTCTCGACCTGTTCGCGCTCATGCAGGCGCAGCAAACCGTGATCGACGAACACACAGGTGAGTTGATCACCAATCGCTTCATGGATCAATATCGCCGCGACCGAACTATCAACGCCGCCGGACAGACCGCAGATGACTTTCTTGTCGCCAACCTGTTCCCGGATTTCGGCAATCTTGGCGTCCTTATATTCCGCCATGGTCCAATCACCGGCACAGCCGCAAACATGGCGTACAAAATTGGCTATCAGCTTTCCGCCGTCCGGCGTATGCACAACTTCGGGATGGAATTGGGTGCCGTAATATTTGCGATTTTCATCGGCGATCACCGCAAAGGGTGCACCTTCGCTGGTTGCGACAATTTCGAAGCCCGGTGCAAAATCCGTTACCTTATCGCCGTGGCTCATCCACACTTGATGCTGATCACCAACATCCCACAGGCCCTCAAACAATGTGCAGTTTTTCGTGACGGTCAGGAAAGCGCGGCCAAATTCCCCGCTATCGCCGGATTCCACCGTGCCGCCCAATTGATGCGACATGACTTGTTGGCCATAGCAAATGCCAAAGATGGGCAGGCCACTTTCAAAGATGATGTCCGGCGCGCGCGGGGAACCTTCTTCGGGTACACCAGCAGGCGACCCAGACAGGATAATCCCCTTGGGTTTTAGACGATAAAACGCCTCTTCCGCATTGTTGAACGGAGCAATCTCCGAATAGACGCCGGCTTCGCGGACTCGGCGGGCAATTAACTGTGTCACCTGACTGCCGAAATCGACGATCAGGATGGTTTCTTCATGAGCTATGGACATGGGGGTGCGCTTAATGATGCGCGTGGAAAGAGTCTATTTATTTTGAACGGGGGATCACAATGTCGCGAGCAATTTTTCTATCTGGGCTTTCTGATCCTTGCTCGCAAATGCCTTCAGGCTGGTTATCACGCGTTTGGCCTCCGCGCTTTGCCCATTGGCGGCCAGCGCGTTGGCCAGGTGCCACCGAATTTCGATATTGCCCGGCGCTTTACCGGATGCCTGGCGCAACAGGGAAAGTGCCTCGGCCTTGTCCTGACCCGATTTCAGCAAGGTCCAGCCCAACGTATCCATGACATGCGGATCACCCGGCGTAAGTGCGGTTGCAGCACGAGCAAATTCCACGGCCTGTGCCGCATTGCCAAGCTCCAGTTGCACAAGCGCACTGTTATTCATGACAATCGCATTGCCGCTCAGCCCCGATGCGCGCAAATCCCCGTATATGGCAGCAGCTTTTTTCCATTGCTTGCGATCAATCGCCCTGTCCGCTTCTGTCAGTTTCAACGCGACATCGTCACGTTCTTTCCCCACCGATGCGCGCGAACCGAAATTTTCCGCGGAAGCATCTCCAAGTTTTGCCGCCAGTTTTGACGCCAGGGCTAGCAATTGCGGTGTCGCAGTCGCCCTCTGTGCCGCCGGTTTGACCAGCGCCAAAGCCTCCGCGTCATTTCCCACCGCCGACAGTGCACTGCCCAATACCGTAACCGCCTGCACATGCCCGGGAGATATGCTTAAAAAACGGCGTAACAGGTCGATCGCCTGTTCGTGATTGCCTTTCAGATAAGCGATTTCACCACTTAACAATGTAGCCGCCGGGATATCGTCAAGGCTATCCCCTGCCCCCTGAAGCAAATCCTGCGCGCGCTCTATATTGCCGTCATTAAACGATATTTTGGCCATCAGGAACAACGCCATGGGATGACCGGGCGCAAGATCGAGTACGCGTTTCAATCCGGCTTTTGCCTCTTTCGCATTGCCCAAATCTGCGTTGACAGCGGCCAGAGAGAATAGCGGGACGATGGTATCCGGATAGAGGTCAAGCGCTTTGGTATACCAGGATTTTGCGCCCTTCATGTCTTGTTGCATCAACGCAAGTTGACCGGCGAGCAACAAAGCATCGAGATTGTCCGGTGCGCTTCGTAACGCTTGTGCAGATGATTTTTTTGCTGCGCTGATATTTCGCGCATTTATTTCATAGGTGCCGCGCAGTGCCAGCAATCCCGGATCATTGGGCACGGCCTCCAAACCGCGGGCAATTGCACCCAAAGCGTCTTCCTCGCGGTCGAGGTCCAACAAAGCGCGAGCCTTCACCCAATAGCCAATCTGGGCGTGTTCAACCGAAGGTTGATCGACCAGCGCCAAGGCTTTTTCGGGCATGCCGCGCAACAATAGTGCATGTGCCATCAACGGCGGCAATTCACCTTGATATTGCGGCGCGCCGGATAATTTCTGAAACGCGGCCTGCGCCGCCACACCGTCTCCCAAACGCAGCATCGTTTTTCCGTAAAGCAGGTTCGCGGGGGCGTCCGCGCTATCTTCTTTCAACGCTGTCATCAGGTGAATTCGCGCGGCACGATAATCATGGTCGGCATAGGCATTTTGCGCGTCCACCATCGGGTCACCGTCACCGGTTCCACAGGCGCTTAACAACAGAGCCGCCAAAACCGGTAAAAGGTGATAACGAACAGGTCTGGAAGATCGGAAAAAAGCCATGCTCCGGTGCTTAGCCGGAAACCCTGAAAAAAAGGCTAATCGCGCGGAATATGGACAAAGAAAAACCGGGCATCTTTTGAAAGATACCCGGTTCACCCTGATTGAGCTATAAAATCGCTATTACGCAGCGACCCGTTTACGCCGACGGCGCGTACCAAACCACAATCCACTAACGGCCAGACCAAATAGCCCCAGAGCACCAGGTTCGGGGACATCGGTCGGAATTTGATCCAGGTTAAAATTGATATCCCAGTGACGGATGGAATGTCCGTTCGGGTTCAATATGTTCAGCCATGCGGAACCACCAAAATTATCATTTTTGTCGTTCGCGCCGGTGCCGAATTGAAATCCGGTATTGCCAGCGAATGGATCATTCGGGTTCAACGTAAAGACGTTACCATCAATTGTGATCGTCCCGCTGCCGCTGGTGAAAAAATCGATATCGGGAGAATCGGTGGCCGGGTCGTAAGCCAATCCGCCAGCCTTATAGTCAAAATTCGTCCCTTGCGTAGTTTCCAGAAAATCAGCGAAATTCAGATCCAGCGTCGCCACCTGTCCCGCGCGGTTGATCGCAGTACCGGTCAATGTCGCGGTCTGTGCATCGGTATCCCATGAGAATGTCGTGCCATCCTGAAAAGAGTATCGACGAGAACAACCGCGACCAACATTGCCGGTGTAAAGACCATGTTTACATGATCCGCCCGTATAGTTGGATGCCGAATAGTCGATGACGCTGGCCGATGCCGGTGTCGCATAAGCGGCGGCCAGTCCAATCGCAGTCAATGTTGCAATCGTTAACTTACGCATTTTTTCTTAACCCTGTTTTGCCCGTATAACTTCAATGCTCAGAGCTAAGCAGACTATGTGCCAAAACATATTATGTGCAATATAACATAGACTTATATGGTAAATGGGGCGTTAACACTTCATTGAATGTAAGCGGAATCGACAACGAATCCTTGCCAAACAAGGTTAACTCGTCCGAAGATCGCAAGGGCGGGAGTTTGTAATTCGCTCTAAAAACGAGCAAACCTCACCGGGAACCAAATTGTAAAGATGATCCAAATGCGCTCAATCCTGATATGTATCGTCACGCTGTTTTCCATGCCCGTATTGGCTCAAACGGCGGGCGGAGAAATACAATATGAGATTGTTATTGAAAACGGCCGGGCGATGGACCCGGAATCCGGTCTTAATGCCATCCGCCATATTGGGATCAATGACGGAACAATCGCGGCCATCTCAAAAACACCACTTTTGGGCCGCCGGAAAATAGAGGCAAAAGATCATATTGTTGCCCCTGGCTTCATTGATATCCACAGCCACAGCCCAACGCCGCTGGGCCTTTCCTATCAAGCGCGTGACGGCGTTACGACCACATTGGAACTGGAAGCGGGCGCCTATCCGCTAAACAAATATGGCGCGCTAATTCGGGATAGAGCGATCATCAATTATGGTGCTTCGGCCGGCAGCCTGAATGCGCGCATCGCCGTGATGACGGATTATCGCCAAGCTTATTTGCTAGATCCGATGACTAAAGCCACGAATAGCGGTAAAGATTTCAAAAGAGCTTTTGTTACGCCCGGCACGGCGAACGATATTGGCGAGATAAAGGAGAGACTGACCGAAGCGCTGGACAAGGGCGCCATCGGTATCGGTGTTCCGCTCGATTATATGAACATCGCGGTGAAACGGCCGGAATTAAAAATGCTGTTCGAACTGGGCGGCGCATATCAGGTGCCGTTATTCATCCATGTCCGGCGCGGCATTGCCGGTGACCCAAGCGGACTCGACGAAGTTTTGATGCTGGCTAAGGAAACAGAAGCCCGCATCCTGATTTGCCACCTGTCCCACAGCGCAATGCAAAATACGCAGTTATTCCTGGAGAAAATTCGTCAGGCCCGGGCAGCGGGTGCCGATATCTGGGCCGAAGTCCTTCCCTATAATGCTGGCTCGGTTCAGATTGGTGCGGCTGTATTCGATCGTGACTGGCGCAAGATTTTCAATATTGACTACAAAGACGTACAGCTTGCCTCGACCGGCGAGTGGTTCACCAAGGAAAGCTTTGAACGCACCCGTAAGGAAAATCCCGGCGCAGAGATAATTCATCATTACCTGAAGGAGGAATGGACGAAATATCTTGCGACCGCGCCCGATGTTATTATTTCAAGTGATGGCCTGCCCGCTCTGACAACTGACAAAAAAATACCGCCACAGGGTGTGGGCAGCTTCTCTAAAATTCTGGGCCAATATGTCCGCGAGGAACAAGCGCTGGACATGATGACGGCGCTGTCAAAGATGACCTTGCAACCGGCACAATTACTGGAAAAGGCAGCGCCTATATTCCGACTTAAAGGCCGTCTGCAAATTGGAATGGACGCAGATATTACGGTGTTCGATCCCAAAACCATTCGGGCCAACACCACCTATCTTGATCCGCATCAGGCTTCGAGCGGCGTCAGTTATTTGTTGGTTGATGGAGAGGTGGTGATTGAGAACGGAGCAATCAAGCCAGCGACTTTTCCAGGCCAATTTTTGCGGGCGTCCCCGCGGAAAAATTAGTCGATCCCGGAGTTACACGCTTTCTTTCTCCACCAAATCCCGCAAATTCGTCTTTAAAATCTTGCCAATGTGACTACGTGGGAGTTCGTCGATCAGGCGCAGTTCGGATAGCCTCTGGGTCTTCCCCAGACCTGCATTGGTTGCCGCCTTTAGTGTTTCCAAATCCAGCTCTTCACCCGCCTCGGGCACAACAAAGCCAAGCGGCGTTTCACCCCACTGGCGCGACGCGACGCCAATCACCGCCGCATCCGCGACGCTGGGCTGTTCCATCAATGCTTCTTCCAGATCGCGGGGATAGATATTGAAGCCGCCAGAAATAATCATATCCTTTGATCGACCCATCAAGGTGATGAAGCCGTCTTCATCGACCTTGCCAATATCGCCCATCCGTTGCCAGCGATCGCCATTATCATCATACCAGCTGGCCTCTTCAGTCTTGCCCGGTTGATTTTGATAACCGGACATCATCGTTTGTGAGCGGCCCACCAACTCGCCCATTTCGCCGGACGGCAGGCGTTTCAGATCCTCATCAATGGTGATCACCTCGCTGCCGCCCCATGCAATACCGACCGTGTGTAATTTATCCGGGTGGGCGTGAGCCATCAAAATGCAAACGACACCGCCTTCTGTCATCGAATAAACCTCGATCAACATTCCGGGCATGCGCCGCACGACTTCCTCTTTCAACTCCGCAGAAAATGGGGCGCTAGTGCAATATTTATGGGTGAAGGCAGAAAGGTCGTAATCGTCAAAGCCGTCAAAATCCATCAGTCGCTGGTACTGGACCGGGACCAGCATCGTGTGAGTTGCGCGATGTTCCTGCGCCAGCTCCAGCCAGCGCTGACAATCGAATTTGCGCATCAATATAGCAGTGCCACCATAGGCCACCGTCGAGACAAAGATGCCGAGCGTTGTGTTGGAATAGAGCGGTGTAGAGAAGAGTGATACCTGCCCGGGTTTTCCATATCCGGAATTCTCTCCGACCGCCATCTGATACCAGCGCATCTGACGTGAATGCACAATCCCCTTGGGCGTGCCGGTCGTGCCGCTGGAGTAGATAATATTATAGGGGTCTTGCGGACCAACGCCGGGATCGTTCGGCGCCGCGCCTTCCTCTGCCATCCAGTCGAACAGGAGCGGCGCATCATCGTCCGCTGCATCCATCATGACATGTTTCAGCCCGGGCAATGGAGTGCCGCTATCAAGAAGCTCTGCACGCTTTGCGGTATCAATAAACAGGTGATCGGCCCCGCTATCGGCCATCATCGCGGCCAGTTGCTTCGGCGTTGCAGACGTTGTGAGCGGCGCTGCACAGCCCCCTGCTATGATTGCACCCAGATATACCAGCGCGTAGCGTATCGTGGTTGTCCCCAGGATAGAAACCGCCTGTCCCTTTTGCAGGCCATCGGCTTGTAACTGCGCGGCGATTCGGTTCACCTGCGACGCTGTCTCCGCCCAGGTGAGCCTTTCCTCACCGTCGTCCAGTGCGATACGATCCGGTTGATTCACGGCATGCGCACCAATCAGGTCAGCGAGATGGCCAAAAGGTTGTTCGAGATAGCGATACGGGTCAATCTTTGTCATGCCTGTTTGATTCCGTATCTCAGGCCGAATTGCAATGCTCAAAAATCGATACTGGGCGCTATTCGATATCCGGTGCCCCGTTGACAATGCGCCGCACCCCTTGCCGAAAGGAAGGCGCACCAAAATTCATCAAAAGCCCCAAAGGCAGGTTCATCAAACGGATATAAGTTGTCACATTCTGCTCTTGCACCGGCATAATCCGCTCTGCGGAAGCAATTTCGATCAACAGCCGGTCTTCGACCAACAAATCACACTCAAAGCCCTCATCAAAACTGTGACCATCAAATTTAATCGGCACCGGGATATGCCGTTCAACCTTCAACTGAAGTTTTTCCAGCCGGCTCGCCAGGACCGTTTCATAGACGGATTTTAACAAACCCGGACCAAGTTCATCGTAAATCCCATAGCCGCTGTCGATGACAATAGATTCTAGTTTTTCCAAGATATACTCCAGATAATGTGTCCGAAGCCCTTCGCGGCTGTGTGATGTCGAACCCGTCAATCGCCATAGTTAATTGAAATAAATCAAATGCGCTGCCCGAATCATTGGCCGCCATGTCCGGATGTCAATCGCGCAACTTGTCCAGCTTTGCCCGAACGTCACGCAGCAATGGCAGCAGCCTTGCTAGCAAATCCGGGTCAAGAACATCATTCGCA
The DNA here is from genome assembly GCA_938003725.1 of uncultured Sphingomonadaceae bacterium. Taxonomy (GTDB): domain Bacteria; phylum Pseudomonadota; class Alphaproteobacteria; order Sphingomonadales; family Sphingomonadaceae; genus Parasphingorhabdus. The sequence continues at coordinate 8,667 of CALKXX010000241.1, forward strand.
TCGGCAAGAGGCCCGGACAGTTGACGCAAACATTCACCGCGCATTTTTTTGCCCACCTGTGTCAGTGACACCAGCTTGCCGCGGCCATCCTTTGGATCGGGTTTGATTCGAATCAAACCCGCCTTTTCCATCCGCGAAAGCGTGCTGGTCATTGTGGGACGCGTGATTTGAAACGCGCTGGCCAGATCAGCGGGCGATTTTTCTGTAAGGCCCAATCGTTCAAAATGATTGAGCACGGTGAACTGCGCTATCGTCATTCCCTTTGGCAGGACGGCGGCAAAGGCAGCGTTGGTCAGCTGATTGATGATACCGATTTCGTTGAATATCTCAAAAGTCAGCGGATCATCATTGCTCACAATATTTTGCTATGCCTTTATATGCGCGTCTAGTGGCCAGCGCGGGCTGGGTCCGATTTGCGGACCATAGCCGAGCCGCGCCAGCATTTGAACCCGCTGTTCTCCGCTCGCTCCCAGCAATCTGTGTACGGCGCGATAATTGCCGGCAACCTCTTCATATTCCTGTAAGGCCTGGCTCATCGGGTGCATCGACAAACCCAATTTGGTCGCCTGTAAATTGGCGCGAACATATTGACGGCCAGCCTCCAATTGATCGGCGCGGCTGTTGGCCGGTGTCATGATCCAGAATAATGCGCTGATCGAACCATAGGTGTCCGCCAGCTGCTTGCGGCCAAATTGAAATGCATCGCTACTTTCATCAGCCAATTGCTTACGGTCAATCTGACCGGCTAGTTTCCCCGCCTCAATCATCGGCCCGCTTAGATCAATGCCGTCGGGATTAGCATCAATCTCTGCATGTCCGATGCGCATCAATTCCACGCTTTCCATATTCGCAGACGGCGTCATAAATTCGATATCTATTGCGGAAAGGATTTGCTTCCGAATTGTGGCAATAAAGTCAGGATTCGCGGAATAGGAACCTCCATGGCCAGCGACCCGGCTCAACTTCTGTTCTTCAACCGCACGGGTCAGGTCATAGACTTCCTTGTTGGAACGCCGCATCGGAATGGCATCGAACAGGGGCTCTTGCTCTATCTTTGAATCGGCACGAAACATCAACCGTGCGACCGGCGACTTGGTCAATCGGGGTTGCGCCTCGCCATCCGGGAAAGCATCCACCTGCATGTCATAGCCGCGCTGAGCCGCGGCCAACCGCGCCAATTCGATAAACGTGCCAAACCCAATAGTGATTTGCCGGTCAAATGGATCGGTCACGGGCAGTCGCTTCTCCAGATCACAGCTAATTTCGGCACTATTCTCTCCGATCAGGCGGATTACCCACGGTTGACGATTATGGGGGTTAGGCGCGAGAATGGCATGGCGAAATGCATCCAACCGAATATCGTCCGGCGCCTCCGCGTCTAGTTTCCAAGGACCATAGGCCGCTTGCGGCGCGCGCGTCACGCGCCAGACACCGCCAGCACCGACCAATGCAAGACCGCCGAGCCCCGCTCCCAAAACCATCCTGCGACTGACCATTTGCGAATCTCCATTTAGTTAGATATCTATCTATCTAGTTTGATACCTAATTAAATGCAAGAGATGGAGCAGAAATTTGTTTATGTGCCGTGCAAGACTTCTATGATGGGGGCTTTGTGCTGAGGCATGGCGGAGTTAATGCAAAGACAGCAGGACATTGTTGCTGCTCATGACAAAAGGCCATATAGGGTCAGCTTAGTTTAGACCGCCATATTGTGAGTCTGGATAATATCGAAATGATCAAAGATTTGCCCCTCCAAAGTTTCTCGACCACTCAACAGCTCTGGACGATCTGAGGATGCATAGCCTGACCATCCGGATTGCTCTGGCGCTAGCCGCAATTACATTTGCGCCATCCAGCTTCGCTCAAGACGCCCCAGATGTAGAACAACAGGAACAAACGACCAGCTCAGTGGGGTTTTATCGCCTGGTCGGGGTGATGGAAACGGCTTCGCAGCTGCAGCTTGCGGCAGACGGCACCTATAAATGGATGCTGATCGTCGGCAGTCTTGATCTGTTTAGTGAGGGTAAATGGACAGAAAGCAATGGGCATGTGATACTGGGACCGCATGAATTCAGCCCCGACACCCCTGTTTTTGCCTTAGGCGAAAAATATCGTTGGGACCGTGAAGAAAGAGATGCCGTCTCCGCCGCCGACCATATCCAACAGAAAAACAGAGCAAAATGGACCTGCGCCTTTCTCAATCAGGGGGCTTTTTATTCATCGTCAGAGGATCCCGTAAACGCAGATAACCTGTCACCGGAGCAGCAGTTCGCGGATGCCGTGACCAGGGAACAGGAACACAGAGCCGAATATGAAAAAGCGATCGCGGCCTATTTTGCCCGTGATGCTTCTGAACGAGATGTTTCTGACCGGGATGACCGTCGTGAGATTCAGGCGCGCACGGCCCGGCTTCGCTGGGAGCATGCCGTTGCCGGCCTCGCCAAAACTGGCCGTGCCGCTGGACAGGTTGGCACCTATCAACCACCGCCATTGCCCGCACAGTGCCTGTTTCTGTCAGAATATACACCGCAATATCCAAGGACCGGCTACGACGCCAATGTGAATTGGTTCAAAGGAACGGGCGTCTGGATTGGTCGGCGGGATCGACCAAGGGCGCGCTTGAACATCGAGGCGGAATTTTCCTTTACCGACGGTAGTGTCACCACAGCGAATAGCCATGAACTGGGCTTCGCCTTTGCGCCGGTAACGGACGAACGTGTGTTAAAGACGATCAAACTGGTGTTGCTGCATGACGAGCAGAAATATATATCGACCTTTGATATTGTCCCGGACGGAAAGAATTACGCCTATGAGGTAAAACTGGACAACCGGGTCTTTATCAAGCCGCCCTTCGAAAGGATGAGACTAAAAATTGCGGACAACAAACTGCTACCGATAGACGGAAGCAAAGGCGCCTATATCAAACGGAAACAAGGTTCCTAACCCGCGATCAGCTTCACGAAATTGCTTTCTACCCAGCCGCTTTTGCATGGGCCATCATAGTTACGTTTCGAGCGGACGGGCGAAGATACCCCGCAGTCGCCTGGTCCAGCGGTAACGGGCGCATCGGTGGTTTCTGTGTCATCATCGGCCGCGACATCCTTGCCATCGTCATAGACGATACCAAACCATTGCTGGTCATGGCTGCGCGTACAGATCCAGACCTGCTGACCTTCCGAGAGCTCATTCTTTTTTTCTGCGCGGTCAAATGGTGAAATCAGGACATCCAGAGATTTTCCGCGCAAGCCGCGTACCCGGCCGGTTGCCTGGCAAGCATCAAAGCGGGGGCCGCCCTCCCCAATACGCACGGGTCGTTCCGACGGCTTTGCGCCAGCTCGTTCTGTCCGGCCTGTAGGATTGTCAGCATCCGTTTGTGCTTCGGCAAGCCCATCACTAACCTTTGTGCTTTCCGAACAGGCGGTCACGGAAAACAGGATGAAAGACGCGGTGACAAAGGTTCTAAACATATATTCCATCTAGACCAGATAGGGCGGGTTTGGAAAGGCGCAATGATACGACACCGCTAAAGTACGATTTGCGTCTGCGTCACCACCGCTACCAATGTCCCATCTTCCAAAGTCAGTCGCGATTGCCAGACCGACTGTCGGCGACCAATTTTGAACGGCACCGCCTCACCATATAAAATCTCGCCCTGCGGCGCGGCGTTCAAGAAATTTGTCTTACTTTCCGATGTCGTTGTTCCACCCGAACCCTCTGGCAGGTTCGCAAAGCCGCCAAATGCGCCCAGCACATCAGCAAAAGTCATTACCGCACCGCCATGGATCGACGGCGTTCCGCGCCCATTTCCAGCAGTACAGATATCGGGGCGCACCAGCATCTGACCACGTATTTTTTCCTTGGACATTTCAGTAATCTCAATGCCCATTGTCTTGGCAAAGGGAACCATATCGGCGGGGTTCGTCATATCATATTCTCCGTTCAATTTTCCCGTTTAGACCAGCTTTTATCAGGTCAGAACCAGAGTTAGTGAGAAGCGCCTTTTATATCAATATAAGTCATTGTTTTTATTGTGTTATAATTCACAATTTTCCAACAAATAGCTTGGGTTTTGCGGTGCTAGTCGCTATCTTGAAACCATGAATGATATTGATCCAGAAACTAACCCGAATACCGATTCCAGCTCCTCCAGTTCCGAGGATATAGGCGGTGCGAACAAGAACGAATATGGCGCCGATTCCATCAAGGTTTTGAAAGGGTTGGACGCGGTCAGAAAGCGGCCCGGCATGTATATTGGTGATACCGATGACGGCAGCGGCCTGCACCATATGGTGTTCGAGGTTTCGGACAATGCGATCGACGAGGCACTTGCCGGTCATTGCGATTTGATCTTGATCACTTTGAACGCCGATGGCAGCGTATCGGTAAAAGACAATGGGCGCGGTATTCCGGTCGGAATGCACAAAGAAGAAGGCGTATCCGCGGCCGAGGTAATCATGACCCAACTCCACGCTGGCGGAAAGTTTGAAAATACGTCCGACGATAATGCCTATAAAGTATCCGGCGGCCTGCACGGTGTTGGCGTGTCGGTGGTAAATGCGCTGTCCGAATGGCTTGAGCTCAACATCTGGCGCGATGGCAAAGAACATAATATGCGGTTCGAATTTGGGGATGCAGTGCGCAGCCTGGCGATCGTTGGTGATGCCCCTGATAAAAAGGGGACACAGGTCACTTTCTTCCCCTCGCCCGAGACATTCAAGATTACCGAATTTGATTTCGATCGACTGGAGCACCGCTATCGCGAATTGGCATTCCTGAACAGCGGCGTACATATTTTGCTGCGCGATGAACGCGGCGAAGAAGCCAAGGAAGTTGATCTCTACTATGAAGGCGGCATCGCGGCCTTTGTCCAGTTTCTTGATCGCAACAAGACCGCATTGGTACCTGACCCCATTGCCATTAGCGGCACCCGTGATGATATCACCATCGATGTCGCGCTGGAATGGAACGATTCATATTATGAGAACGTCCTGTGCTTCACCAACAACATCCCGCAGCGCGATGGCGGCACCCATTTGGCGGCTTTCCGCTCTGCATTGACGCGGACGCTGAACAACTATGCGGAAAGTTCCGGCGCGCTGAAAAAAGAAAAGGTCAAACTGACCGGCGACGATATGCGCGAGGGTCTGACCGCCATTGTGTCTGTGAAGCTGCCTGATCCAAAATTCAGTTCACAGACCAAGGACAAATTGGTTTCGTCCGAAGTGCGCCAACCGCTCGAAAGTCTGATGGCGGATAAGCTAGCGGAATGGCTGGAAGAAAACCCCCAGAATGCCGGGATGGTGATCCAAAAGGTAATCGACGCAGCCGCAGCACGTGAAGCAGCGAAAAAGGCGCGCGAACTGACCCGGCGAAAAGGGGCAATGGACATTGCCTCCCTACCCGGCAAGCTGGCAGACTGCCGAGAGAAAGACGCAAGCAAATGTGAACTGTTCCTTGTGGAGGGCGATTCCGCTGGTGGTTCGGCTAAACAAGGGCGCGACAGCCATTTTCAGGCGATCTTGCCGCTTAAAGGCAAAATCCTCAACGTTGAGCGCGCACGATTTGATCGTATGCTGTCCTCGAAAGAAGTTGGCACGCTTATTCAGGCAATGGGTACCGGCATTGGGCGCGAGGATTTCAACCTCGAAAAGCTTCGCTATCACAAGATTGTGATCATGACCGACGCCGATGTCGACGGCGCGCATATCCGCACATTGTTACTGACATTTTTCTATCGCCAGATGCCGGAAATCGTTGAGAATGGGCATCTCTATATCGCACAACCGCCGCTGTATAAGGTTGGTAAGGGCAAGAGCGAAGTCTATCTGAAAGACGACAATGCGCTTGACCATTATCTGGTCGATGCGGGCCTGTCGGGTATGATCTTGCAGACTACAGAGGGCGCACGATCCGGAGAAGATCTGCGCGGCCTGATCGAACATTCTCGGCGGATGCGCAGCTTGATGGCTTACGTTCCACGCCGTTACGACAGCACCATTGTAGAAGGCATGGCGCTTACCGGAGCATTGGACCCGGAGCATGGCCGTTCGGAGCGACAGGCCGCGGTTGACCTGGCAGCTGCGTGGATGGACAAAGTTGATGAAGAGGGCAAATGGTCCGGCAGTGTCTCCGAAGAAGGCGGCTATTTGTTCGAGCGTCTATGGCGCGGCGTCACCGACCACCATGTTATCGAAGCCAAATTTCTGGAAAGTGCAGAAGCCCGAAAGCTCCACCGTCTCGCAGCCGAAGAAAGCGGCAGCTACGCTAGCGGCAGTCACCTGATCAAAGGCGCGAGTGAGGCCTCGGATGACCACAGCGATGAAGGCACATTGATCACACGGCCGTCAGAGCTGCTCGACACAATATTAGCCGCCGGCCGCAAAGGCATCGCGATTTCGCGCTATAAAGGGCTAGGTGAGATGAACGCGGAACAGCTGTGGGAAACCACACTTGATCCGGAAGTGAGATCCTTGCTTCAAGTGACGGTGGAACAGGCGGATGTGACTGACGAGATTTTCACAAAGCTAATGGGTGACGTCGTGGAACCAAGGCGTGAGTTCATTGTCGATAACGCGCTGAACGTGGCCAATTTGGATGTTTGATTGGAAAATCTAAAACGGTAAATTTCCGCAATTTCCCTTGATATCCTCCCCAGCAAACAGCGCTTTGACAAAACCCAATGTATCGCCCGTCGAACCCGGCACAACGGCCTTGTGGTCCAGATCCGGATAGAGGACCGACACGATCGTTGATCCAGCTTGGCAAGCCCGTTTTGTGAAAGCGGCTTGCATGCGCGGCGGCGTGTCCTTGTCTTTCCCGCCGGTGCCGACAAATATCGGCACAGAAAATTTCAACGTCGGAAACCCCATTTTGCCAAAAGCGGTTATCAAATGTGCCGAAGGAGATTTCTTGAACGCGCGATTATAGGTCAGCTTCTCTGCCACCACCTTTGCTTTCACATCCTTGTGACAGGTATTTTCCACCGACCTTGCAATGGGGAGCACCGCGTCCGAAACATAATCACTCAGCACAAAATCCGGATTGGTTCGCTGCACCAGTGTCAATGCCAGCATATTATATGCCAGCATGGGATCGAAGCGGTCACGTGGGCGGGCGTCCTGCAAAGCGATCAACGCTTTGGGAGAGAAATACGGAACGCCGGTTGCCACCGCACCAATCACCTTTACATCGGGGGCATAGTCCGGAGCATAGGCGGCCGTGGCCACCGCTGCACCGGCGCCCTGTGATTGACCGAAAAGCACAACTGCGTCCGAAACCGGGAAATCGGCTGATTGCACCGCGCGGATGATATCAAGATTGCTATAAGCTGCCGGGCGGGTGGCAAGATAAGGATGCGTTCCCGCCGTTCCCAACCCCTGATAATCCGACGCGACAACCGCATATCCATTGTTCAACCAAAACTCGAGATGATCGCGATCTTGTTGCTGACGCCCGTTCCATGATGGCGCACAGATATCGGCAATACCGACGGTACCATGCGTCCAGGCCATGAGCGGAAATCCGCCCTCTGGGATTTTGCCGCTTGGCAAAAACAAAACGCCTGATACGGGCAGAGTCTTGCGTCCATCCAGACCATCGGTCGATGAGTAAAGCAGGCGGATGTTCGCCCCCGCACCGGGATTGGACTGGGTCTTGGTCAAAGGCTCTTGCCGCAAAAGTTTTCCGGGAGCTGATAGTGGTTGGCTGTACTGATAAAAGTCAGAAAGGCGGCTGTCGCCCAATGTCGCACTTGCAGGCATATTTACTGTACTAGGCGTCGATGCAGCATCCATGTTTGACGCGCAGGCATTTAGAGCAAGAAGAGCGGCCGCCACCACCCTGTATCTAACGGATCGTTCCATCTTTCTGCTCCTCTAACCCGCCCCCAAGCAAAGAATATTAGCGTTTCTTCGCGATCTTCAACTTATCTTGCTTGGCGCGTTTCTTGACCGACTCTTCACTGCGGGTCAGCGCTTTTGATATCGCCTTTAGCGTCATCCCCTTCTTTGCAAAAGCATGGAGCTTTTGGATCTCCTCTGAATTCCAAGGCTGCTTGTGCCGTTCGAAATGTTCTTTGCTCATCTATTCCCTCACAATTTCAATCCGATTGCGCGCAGAGCATCCGGCGCCTTTTTCTTAACCGGGAAGAATCCTTTGGTTGCCAGCGGCCATATCGCCATATCATAGTCGCGCATAAGCCATTTCACATCTGCGTCCCTCACTTCACCGCCAATGGCGTCCTTTAATGGGCCAACCGGCAGCCAAGGAGACAATAGCCGGTCCAAGCCTGCTTCCGACAACAAGCTTTTTAATCTTGTACCCTGATCCCAAAATACCGTTTCGCAGCCAAAATGCATGCTGGCGCGATTGGCAGCATCCTCAACAGCACGCAGGGAGAAGTCGCAAACTGCGTCGCCAACGCCGCCATCACTTTTTGATTCAGGTGCGGCGACCGCAATGATCAACGATGGTGCGTCCGGCAAGTTCAGGCTCTCGGGATGACAGTCCTCTTCGTGGACCAACAACGCATATTTCGCGGCTTTGGACGGAGTGGCAGGTACCTTAAACGGACGGAGTTTAAAATTGCGGTCTTCTGCCAAAGCAACAGCTTCATTCGCCAAGCCTGATGGCTTGAACCGGCCATCTGTAAATTTCTCTATATTATCGGAAGTCGCAAGATAGGTTTTTCCCTTTGTATGCAGGCCCGCAACCCAGCGCCATGACAATGTATTGGACGCCGCATCGCCGTCGATCAGGTGGCGAAGAAAAAAATCTGCGCCCAGGGCCCATGGCAGTTTCAACGTGAAAATCCAGATGCTGGCGAACCACATGCGGGCATGATTGTGGAGATAGCCGGTGCTGACCAACTCGCGTGCCCAATGGTCGAACCCATCGATGCCCGTCTCGCCCTGTTCCGCCTGTTCGATTGCCTTGCGTAACCCGCCGGCGACTTTCAATTTCGCCGTTGCGGCCTCACATTCTTCAATATAGGCAGACCAAACTTCAGGCCGCTGCTCCAGCCAACCGCGAAAATAAGAGCGCCACAACATCTCCGACACAAATTTGTCTGCCGCTTCGGGTCCGTGCGCTGCAATCGCTGCTTCCAGTAGCTCTCGGTCGGTCACTAGCCTGTGCCGTAGATAAGGAGAAAGACGTGAAACATTATCGCGCCAATTGTCGCGTTCGAGATCCACTGCCGGGCCATAGTCAAAGTTACGTTTATGGGCATAGTCATGCCCCATATGAACAGTGAAGTCTTTTAGCCGTGCCAAACCGGCTTCACGGCTTGGTTTGGGAATGTGAATTGGCGAATCGGTCATCGGCGCGCTATTGCAGGATGTAGTGATCTTGCCAACCTGTCCTTCAGGCCTGCCAGCAATCGGCCAGATGGTCGTCGGTCATACCAATGGCCTGCATATAAGCATAGATGATGGTACTTCCGACAAAGCTCATGCCGCGCTTTTTGAGTGTTTTGGATATCGTGTCGCTGATGGACGTCGTGGTTGCCATGTCCTGAAAACTCTGGGGCCGATTGATTGGCGGAGCACCATCTAAATGCCCCCATAACCAGTCGTTGAAGCTTCCAAATTCGCTCTGCATATCACGGAAAACCAGTGCGTTTTTCCGCACGGAATATATTTTCAATTTATTGCGGATAATACCGGGCTCCTCGCGCAATGCCTCCAGTTCGTCGTCCGTC